>JALVWV010000042.1:5667-17639 GCA_027023145.1 Campylobacteraceae bacterium
TCAAAGAGCGCCTCGAGCGGGAATTTGGCCTCGACCTCATCGCCACGGCACCCACCGTCGTCTACGAAGTGCTCCAGACCAACGGTGAGCGGATCGAGATCCAGAATCCCAGCGAACTCCCCGAACCCCAGAAGATAGACACCATCTACGAACCCTACGTCAAGGCGACGATTCTCACCCCCAACGATTACGTCGGCAACCTCATTAAGCTCCTCAATGACCGCCGCGGGGTGCAGGTGAAGATGGACTACCTCAATGCCAACCGTGTCCTGCTCGAGTACGACATCCCGATGAACGAGATCGTGATGGACTTCTACGACAAGCTCAAATCGACCACCAAGGGGTATGCCAGCTTTGACTACGAACCCACCGGTTTCCGTCCGGGCAAACTGGTCAAACTCGACATCCGCGTTGCCGGCGAAGTGGTTGATGCGCTGAGTATCATCGTCCCAGAAGCCAAAGCGCGCACCCGTGGTCTGGCCTTCGTGCAGCAGCTCAAGGAGCTCATCCCCCGCCAGTTGTTTGAGGTGGCGATTCAGGCGAGCATCGGCAACACCATCATCGCCCGATCCAACGTCAAGTCGATGGGCAAAAATGTCACCGCCAAATGCTACGGTGGGGATATCACCCGCAAGCGCAAGCTCCTCGAGAAGCAAAAAGCAGGAAAGAAGCGGATGAAATCGATCGGCAAAGTCCAGGTACCGCAGGAAGCCTTCATGGCCGTCCTAAAGATCGATGGGTGAATAGGGTGAATAGGGGTCAGGGGTCAGGTGATTTGTGACGCGTCGGCACGATGCATCATGAATCACCTGACCCCGGCGGTTCGGCGGTTCCCGATGGTTCCCGATGGCTGGTTGATGAAAAATGAAAGATGAAAAAAAATGAAAGATGAAAAATGAATTGGATAACTGAATGGGCGTTCCACATTCACCTGCTGGCGGCGATCTCCTGGATCGGAGGATCGGTCTTTATGTTTGCACTCGGGATCACCCTTAGAGATAAAGAAGCGCAAAAACAGGTCTATCCCCATGTCGGGCCAATTTTTGGCTGGTTTGAGGCGATTGTGTTTGTGATTTTATTGGTCACTGGTGGGATTTTAGGGCTTCAGTATGGTCTATTTGACCTTATCCTCCACCCCAATGGTACCGCCGTCTCGGATGCTTTGCAGAAAAAGGTGATCCTCGTTGTTACATTGGCGGTGCCGACGGTGCTCCATTTTGTGATCGCCTACCGCACCAACGACCGGGAGCGTACGCCGCTGGAGCATTTGTTCTCCCGTGCCTCTTCGATGGCGATCTTTTTCCTCAACCTTTTTGTGATGCACTACGCCATCCAGCTGCGGGACATCCTCTAAGGGATCCGGGGTGCGCTGGCTGGTTCGCCTCATCGCACTGCTGGTACTCCTGACTACGACACTGCTGCTGATCGACCGCTGGCAGATGCGCGATCGGTTTGATACTCTGACCCCGCTCGATCCGCTCCCCCATACTCAGGAACTCATCGCCCAAAACGACTGGGCAGAGGCCGAGAGGTACCTTGGCTATTTTGTCGAGCACAACAGTACGGCCGTCACGCCACAAGCACGGGAACTTCTCTCAGCGATCCATGCCAAACGCCAAAGCTGGGAATACAAAGCCAAAGCCCTCCTCAACGGTGCTGTCACTGGAGAAGGAGAAGAGCTTGAGGGGATGATCGGAGCCGGGGTGGCCGATTTGTTCGTCGTGGGTGATTTGCGGGATCTCGTTATCGAGGGGAACCACTGGCTCAACGGCGAAAAAGTAGATGAAGTGATCCTTGCCCTCTCATCCCTCGGTGTAGCAGCTACGGCAGCCACGATCACCACTGCCGGAGGGGTCGGCGGAATCAAAGGCTCCCTCTCCCTGCTCAAAAACATGCACCGCGGACGGCTCCTGCCTGCCTGGCTCCTCAAAGCCCTCGCCCGTCTCCCGGGTACCCCTGATACCCGACGTGCCGCCAAGGCCCTCATGGAACCCATTGCTGATCTCTACCATAGCAGCGGCTTCCTCGGTGCCCGGGCGATCCTGACCCGCTCGAAGAGTTTGAAAGAGCTGGAAAAGATGCGCTTCTTCGCCAAACGCTTTGGGCGGGAGAGTGCCGTACTGCTGCGGATCGATCCGACAGCGATGCGTCTGGCGGAGCACCTCCCCGCCCGGACGATTACCCGAGCCTCTCTTTATGGCAAGCCTGGGTTCAGAGTTCTCGCCAGACGGGTCGCCTATACCGCCCGACTCTCCAAATATATTTCCAAACATTATCAACAGTTGTTGCGGATGGTGCCATTGTGGCTTTTGCTGGTGGGGTGGGTTGGGGCGCTGGTGTCGTTGTTGGTTTTCTTCAGGAGGCGCAGACGATGAAAGTTATCTGAATCCTCACCAATGTGTACATCATCGTTTGAGGATGTGGAGTCCTTGTGCCCGCATTTGTTTAAGGCGCTTCTCTTTAAATTGCTGTACCCAGTAGTCATTGAATCCTTTATTGAGTTTGACAAAAGACTCGATTGGTGCGTATTTGTAAACGGTAGCGGTGAAAAGTCCGGCTGTGATGAGCAGCGCTATGACCATTTCCTTGGTGAAAATAACCATATGGCGTGATTTGTTTTTGAGATAGTTTTTGATGGGCTTGAAGTTGAGGTAGATATGGACAATCCCTGCGAGTGTGAAGATCACCATAAAGACAATATGCAGCGCAATCCAGCTCATCTTGTCCAGCCCGAGAAATGTCCAGTGAATCATCATCGACAAGCGCCCGAATGGTGAGATAAAATCGGCAATTCCACTGAGTACCATGATGACAAATGAAAACAGCATAAGAAGAGAAGTGACACGACGTATCATTATAGTTTTTCCTTATCTTTTGGATAATTTTTTAGGGATTGTATTGTGTTTTCACTTAAGGAGAAGTGGCATTTTTTGGTAAATCTAATCGGAAGAAGTAATGTGGTGGGTCCTCAGGGACTCGAACCCTGGACCGCCCGGTTATGAGCCGGGAGCTCTAACCAACTGAGCTAAAGACCCTTCTGGACATCATCGGTGGAGATTTTTCTGCGTCGTCGTTTGGGCGGCTCTTTGTAGGCACGGTTGCCGGAGCGCCGCTCGACCATAGTGATACGTGCGTCGGCATTATACATAAAATATCTTTTAAAGGCAATAAGGTTGAGCAGGATGCCGAAAAAGATCGCAAAGATGATAAACGACGTCCCCCCGTGGCTAAACATCGGCAGCGGCACCCCAACCACTGGCGCCATGCCGATGATCATGTACATGTTGACCCCCATGTAGATGAAAATCAGAAACGCCAACCCTGAGGAGACACTCCGGATGTAGTAGTCCTCCCCGTAAATATGGGAGAGGATCAGGAGGTGGACGATGAGAAGGATGTAGGTGGTGATGATGATCAGCATCCCTTTAAATCCCATTCTCTCCCCAAGATAAGCGAAGATGAAGTCACTCGAAGAGATGGGAAGGAACTTGAGCTGCGTCTGGGTGGCATCGTCCTTAGATTTGCCATGCAAACCACCCGATCCGATAGCGATGAGCGCTTGTCGGACATGATAGCTGGGTTTGCCGAGGAAGTCGTTGATCCGTTTTTTCTGATAGTCGCGTAAGCCGTACTCATACACCATGGGAGCTGAGATACTGACGACAACGAGGATGCTGACAATGACCTTCCAATGGATTCCAGCGAGGAACAGTACCCCATAGCCGGTCAGGAGCAGCACCAGTCCGGTTCCCAGATCCGGTTCTATGGCAATGAGAAAAAAAGGGACGATAATGACAAGAGAAAGCCCTAGGAACGATAGGAATCCGTAGCCTTTTTCCGGAGGGGGATAACGGCCGATGAGGTAGGCAAGCATCAGGACGACGCTGATCTTGATGAACTCCGAGGGCTGGACGGTAAAATGAGTGCCAGGGATCGCCAGCCAGCGTTTGGCACCGAGGATACTGATCCCGAAGAATTTGACGGCGAGGAGCATGAGGGTGTTGAGCACATAGCTCACGGGGGCAAACCACCACAAAATCTGCGCCCAGGGGATAAAGGCCGCAAACACCATACTGATGAGCCCCACGATATAATAGATCATCTGCTTGTCGAACAGACGGGGGTCGATCTCCTTGACCAGCATGGAGGAGATGATCAGGAGGGGGAGTACTTGCAGGATGAGAATGTAATTGAAATTTTGCGGGATTTTGCGGAAATAATTGATGATCTCTTCGCGTTCCATGTATCTCGTTTATTCTTTTTTTCGCTATTATACCCAAAAGGGGTAAAGGACGACCATGAAGCGAAACAGGTACGAAAATCTATTACAAGTACATGGGGTGATACACTGTATCAGCGAACGGGATGAGGAGCGACCATTGGCAGGATCGTTGGCGCTTCATACGGGACAGGATATCGATCAAGTGCGGAGCAATCGCCGGGAGATCGCATCATATTTTGGTGCGGAGGTACATTTCATCTCGGCATTGCAGGTGCATGGGGATCATGTCCATGTAGTAGGGAAAAGATCCAGTCGGGGTTGGACAGAGGTGGATGCATCCTTACAGGCGGATGCGCTGGTGACCCATCTCCCCGGTGTGGTGCTAACGATTCTGACGGCCGATTGCGTGCCGCTTCTGATCGCCGATCCGGTGCACCGGGCGATTGGAGCCGTGCATGCGGGCTGGCGGGGGACACAGCAGGAGATCGTCCGCAAAACGGTCGAAACAATGGGACGCCTCTATGGTACCCGCCCTACCGACTTAGTTGTCGGGATTGGGCCGGCGATCGGGGGATGCTGTTATGAAGTGGGTGAGGATGTTGTCGAAAATTTCACCGCCTATCCCCAAGCGATCGTTGCCAAAGGCAATGGTAAATACCTTCTTGATACCAAACAGATCAACGCCCTGCAACTCGAAGCCCTCGGTGTCCCGACTGATCAGATCGAGATCAGCCCCGTGTGCACGGCATGTGAACATGAGCGGTTTTTTTCATACCGGGCAGATGGGGGAACGGCGGGACGGTTCATGAGCTGTATCATGCTGGAGAGTTAGGAATTAGGAGTGAGGAATTAGGAATTATGGTATGCGTTGCGGTGCAACGCTCTCATTCACCAATCACTTCTCACTTCTCACTTCTCACTTCTCACTTCTCACTTCTCACTTCTCACTTCTCACTACTCACTACTCACTACTCACTACTCACTACTCACTCCAAGCCAATTTTATGTATAATGCCACTCCTCCAAATCGTATGCGCCCGTAGTTCAGCTGGATAGAACGTCGGATTCCGGTTCCGAAGGTCAGGGGTTCGAATCCTCTCGGGCGTACCAGCTTTTAAATTAGAAGTTAGAAATTAGAACGTAGAAATTTTACGAATTTCCTCTAACCCAATCTCCCTTTGAAATCTTCGTATCCAAATTCTCTCACGATCTCTACCGTACCGTCTTTGCGCAGGATGGCGATGGAGGGGAGTTGTATTCCATTAAAAGTGGTGGCTTTGACCATGGTGTAGTGCATTTGATCCTCGAAAATGATCCGATCACCTATCTGCAACGGCGCGTCGAAGCTGTAGTCCCCCATGATGTCCCCGGCCAGACAGGTATTGCCGGCCAGCCGATAAGTGTGGGGCTTCTCTCCGGGTTTCCCGGCTCCGCGTACTTCGGCGCGGTAGGGCATGAGGAGGGTGTCGGGCATATGAGCTTCAGCGGAGGTGTCGAGGATGGCAATGTTGATGCCGTTGTGGACGATGTCGAGCACAGTAGCGATGAGTGGCCCCGTCTCCCAGCCAACCGCTTCGCCGGGCTCCAGATAGACTTCGAGGTGGGGATGGCGCGTGCGGAAGGCTTTCAGTATCTTCACGAGCCGTTCCCGGTCGTAATCGTCTCGGGTGATGTGGTGGCCGCCGCCGAAATTGACCCACTTCAGATGCTCCAGCCAGTGGCCGAATTTGGCTTCAAATGCTTCGATCACCCCTTCGAGTGCTTCGGCGTCCTGCTCACACAGGGCATGGAAGTGGAAGCCGCTGATATTTTTTACGATTGCTTCGTTGATATTTTTTGATAAGGTTCCCAGGCGGGAGTAGGGGGCGCAGGGATTGTACTGCTCAGCCGGAGAGGCGGAGTGTTCGGGGTTGACCCGTAGGCCGATCGAGAGGTTCGGGTTGGCTTGGCGGGCGGCATGAGTGAATTGTTCCAGTTGAACAGGTGAGTTGAAGACCATATGATGGGATATTTTGGCGATGTGATCGACCTCTTCGGTCTTGTATGCCGGGGAATAGGTGTGCACTTCCCCTCCGAAAGATTCCGCCCCAAGTCGCGCTTCATGGAGACCGCTGGCGCACGTCCCGTCAAGATAATATTTAATAATATCAGATACACGCCAAAAAGCAAAACCTTTGAGCGCGAGGAGAATCTTGACTCCGGCCTGCTCTTTGATCTGGGCAAGCATTTTGAGATTGGCCTCAAGCAGATGCTCTTCAAGAAGCCAGACGGGTGAGGGGAGCTGCTCGAGGATCTCGGGGGTGATTCGGGAGGTTTTGATGATTGTTTTCATGGGAGTATTCTACCAAATTTTGGTATGATTGTATCATGAAGATCATCGAACGACTTGAACCCTGCCATATTGAGCAACTCCATCAACTCTACAGACAGGAGTGGTGGACACGTGAACGCACCCTCGAGGAGACCCGCCGTGTCGCCACCCATTCCCAAATCAACCTCGGTCTCATCGATCAGCACGACACCCTCCAGGGCTACGCCCGCATCCTGACCGACTATACGTTCAAAGCCCTCATTTTTGACTTCATCATTGCCGAGACCCATCGGGGCAAAGGGTGGGGCGATGCACTCATGGAGGCGATCCTCACACACCGGGATTTGCAGCCGATACCTACCCTCGAGCTCTATTGCCTGCCGGAGATGTTTCCGTATTATGAGCGGTTTGGATTCAGCTCGGAGCTGGGAGGAGGGGTTGCACTGATGCGCTTTTTGCGATAAGGAGCCTGCATACTATCAGGAGGCGAGACTTCAGTCCCGCAATGCAGGGCTGAAGCCCTGCCTCCATATCTGACAAATACTTTTTGATATGAAAAAGCGCAATCCAGGAGTAGTTTTTCCCTCAAATTTCCCTATAATGCTCGTATCCGATTTTGAAAAGGGCAAACCGTGAAGTCCACCACCCATGAAGCATATCTCGAAAGTGTCTACCGGGTGATTCTTCACATTGAGCAGCATTACAAAGAGACGTTGACACTCGAAGAGCTGGCGCGGGTGGCGGGCTTCTCGAAGTACCATTTTCATCGGATATTCAAAGCCATTGCCGGCGAAAACGTCAGCGACTACATCCGCCGTGTGCGGCTGGTCAATGCGACGACGAAGCTCAGGATTGTCGATCGGATCACCGATGTGGCGCTCGAGAGCGGGTATGAGACCAACGCTGCGTTTTCCAAAGCATTCAAGAAGCACTTTGGAATGACCCCGAGGGCATTTGCTCAGGAGATAAAAAAGAGGAAAGGATCGACCATGGTTACTCCGAAGATCGTCACTTTGACACCGACTGAGATGTTATTACTCCAACTCCACTGACTGTATACCCAAACGTTTGAGAGAACGATACGAGAAGACCTGCACGCAAAGAATCTTTGAATTGACTACGGCCAGTCCTGCAGATTTTTTCACGCACATCTTATCTCATCTCGTTCCCTCAAACATTTGGGTATGTGCTTGGTGCGGCAATGTAGACGGCCATGATCATGCAGCCTAACCTCATCACTGGCGCAATGGTCGAGGAAGCCATTACACAAGTGCGGGACAAGAAAAACCCCGCTGCGCTCCCGCTCGTGCGCTTTGAACCTTTCACCGAGGGGACAGCCGCACAGATCCTGCACATCGGCCCCTTCTCCGAAGAGGGGCCGACCATCGCGAAGCTCCACGCGTTCATCGAGGAGAGCGGCTACCGGCGGGAGGGCAAACACCACGAGATCTACCTGAGTGACATTCGCCGCGCCGCACCCCAGAACTGGAAGACAATTGTCCGGCAGCCGGTCTCATGAAACATCCCAACCGCCACACCGTCTCCCGCCTCGAAGAGCTCCCCAATGTCGGCAAAGCCACGGCTGGAGATTTCCATACCATCGGCATCGACCATCCACAGGATCTGATCGAGGAGCGCAAGGCAAAATTGGCCCAATCACTATCTTGACTTTTGGGATGGGATACAAATAAACTTTTACTATTCATAAATATGCGGGGTGAGATCCTCGACTATAACAGCAGGATTATCCAAGACAAAAAAATCCCTCTCTGATATGCTTCCTCCAAAAAGTGAGGAACATGAAGGGACATCTACTGGCGTTGATCGCCATTACGATTTGGAGCTTGACCTATATCCAGACCAAAGTACTGCTTGTTTATCTTGATCCTATTGAGATACTTATGGTGCGTTTCTCTCTGGCATGGGTACTTTTGTGGGGGATATATCCCAAGCGGGCTCCCCTCCGGCTTCGTGATGAAGTATGGTTCATGCTAGCGGGAGCCAGTGGTATCTTTGGGTATTATGTGCTTGAAAACTTTGCGCTGATTCATACAACCGCCATCAATGTCGGGCTTCTGGTGACCCTGGCGCCTCTGTTGACGATGCTGATCGTCTCAGCTGTCCACCATACGAAACTGACACAAGAAGCATTATGGGGTGCACTGGTGGCGTTTCTCGGGGTGATCGTGCTTGTCTTTGATCAGCTCAGTCTTCCGAAGTTTGGTGACGGACTGGCGCTGCTCGGGGCGTTGAGCTTTGCGGTCTATTCTATGGTGTTGGGGCACATCCCATCCTCCTATCACTATCTGGCCGTCACACGCAAAAGTATTTTTTACGGGCTGGTTTTGTTGTGGCTTTTTTGGGGATTTGTGTATTCGGGCTCTTTTCATGCTGATGCCTATACCCGACTGAGCGTTTTGGGCAATCTCGCTACTTTGACGCTTTTTGCTTCTGTCGGGGCGTTTGTCCTGTGGAGGAGGGCGGTGATCTTCATCGGCTCTACCAAAACCAGCAACTATATCTATCTCGTCCCACTCATCAACACCACGGCGTCTGTTTTGGTGCTACATGAGCCGTTGGGGTGGCGGATCATCCTCTCTTCTCTGATGATTATCGGTGGAATGGCGATTGCCAATCGGTCGTGATACCCGTCGCCTGGACAAATTCACCGGGGGTCATGGCGACAATAGGCTGAAAATGGCGATTGAGATGGCTCTGATCGACAAATCCCACCTCCAATGCTACCTCGGCGATGGGCATCCCCTTTGTGAGTAGGCGTTTGGCGAGGTTGATTTTTTGGTTGATGAGGTATGCGTGAGGGCTCATACCGGCATGGCGTTTGAACAGGCGCATGAAATGGTATTCACTCAGCGAAACATGTTGTGCAATCTGCGCCACAGTCAAGTTGTCGCGTGCATACTCTTTCATGAATTGCTTCGCACGATCTATCTCCTGCCCGGATGCCCCTTCGTGTGGCTCTCCTGTGGCGTGGTGTGAGACAAAACGCGCAAAAAACTGTTTCAAAAAGTCACGAAGCACCTCCTCTTTTTCTAGATACAAAACAGATCGATCCCTTAGGAGGCTACTGAGCATGAGGAAGTCTCGGTACAAGCCTCGATCAGCGACGGTTGTTTTATTCACCTTGACAAAATCGCTGAGCTGGATATGCCACAGGCTCTCCTGGAAGGCTTTGCACCAGGCGACATCGAGATAGATCATGTGATAGCTTCTGGCTTGGTCTTTGACCGGATTGCAGGCATGGACGGCTTCGGGATTGAAGGCGATGATCTCCCCTGTACTCAGATGGGAAGCACGGTCATTCAGGAAAAATTCCACCTCCCCCTCTTCGATGACACCGAACGAAAACGTATCGTGAAAATGGGGCTTGTAGTGCTTGTCCGAATGAAGCACATAACGCACCTCGACATACGGCAAAGCATCATCTTTGAAATATTCACTTTTGTATGCGTGCATCGTCATACCCTTTCAACACATTTCTAAATCATCATATTATAGCAAAGAGAATTATTGATGCTCTATTATCACCTACTTGACATCCATACACCATTTGGTATATAATGCAACCAAAAGGAGTCATGATGCCCAAAGTTCAGACCAGCCTTCGCCTCGAAGAAGATACGTTTAATCAAGCCAAAGAGATACTCAAATCACTCGGGATGAATTTCACCGAAGCAGTCAACATTTTTACTGCGATGGTCGTGCAGGAGCGGGGGTTGCCTTTTGATACTACATTGCATACTTATCCGGCTATCTCGGAAGAGGAGGCGCGAGAGAAGGTAGCCAGGTCGCTTCAGGAAATGTCCCCCACCAGCGGTAAGCCTGCGGGTGAGTTTTTCGGAGAGCTTCTGGACTCATGAAGCTCTATCGCGTCGTGATCGAGCCGGAAGCGCAGGAGGATTTGACTCGCATCTATGGGTTCATCGCTCAGGAGGGATCTCCTTTGTCCGCACGGAGATTTCTCCGACTGTTCCAGAGCAAAATTCAATCCCTCGAATCGATGCCGCACCTTTTCCGATCCAGCCGATATATCTCTGGTGAATCTGTCCGTGATATGATTGTCAAAGGATACACTATTTGCTATGCCATACGGGAAGAGCGGGTGCATGTCCTGACGGTGTTTCGGCAGCGTGATCATGATGATTGATGTACTTATCTTAAAGAGTTGTCATGTGAAAAATGTGAGTAATGTCAGCTTGTTGTATGCTATAATACTCCAGTAAACATAAGGAGACCCAATCATGCAGAAGCAGGATATTCTGAATTATTTGAAATCAAATCAAGAATATTATTATAAAAAATTCGGGATAAAGTTTATCGGTTTGTTTGGTTCCTTTGCAAGAGGCGAAGCGCACCAAAACAGCGATATTGACATTCTATACACAATCGAAAAAGATAAAAAACTCTCTCTATTTAAATACCTCACGTTACATAAACAGCTTGAAGATTTTTTTCAGAGAAAGATAGATTTGGTCAGAGATGAAAAGTTGAAGCCACAGCTGAAAAGTTATATTGAAAAAGATTTGAGTTATGTTTAAAAGCAGCAGAGGCTATAAACTCTATCTCACAGATATAGCGTATGAATGCACGAATATCAAAAAGTTTGTCGAGAATATTACGTATGATGAGTTTACGCAAAACATAGAAAAGGTTTATGCCGTCGCCAAGGCTTTTGAAAATATTGGAGAAGCGGTCAAAAACATACCAAAAGAGCTGACAAAAGACTATCCTGAAATCCCATGGGGCGAGATAGCCAAGATGAGGGATGTCTTGACGCATCACTATTTCGGAGTGGATGATAAAGTATTATGGGATACTCTCAATGATGATTTCGATGAATTTGAAGCAACGATCAACGATATGTTGGATGAATTGGATAAATCCGAGACGAAGAAATAAGCTGATCAGCTACTCCGCCGCCTTCATCCGCGCCAGCATCCCGGCGGTGGTGGTGTAGCCCACTTCGGTGAACCTCAGTTTTCCGGTGCCATCGTAGATGAAGAGGGTGGGGTAGACGGTGACTTTGAACCGAGCTGCCCAGCGGCCGGTGGGATCATTGAGGACGGGGTAGTGGAGTCCCTCCTTTTTCAGATAGTCTTCGATGTGTTCGTTTGAGCCGCTATTTTCGGCGATGGTGAGGACGGGGTAGCGCTTGGCGACGCGGGCGATGTTGGGGGCTTGTTGTTTGCAGACCGGGCACCAGGTACCCCAAAATTCGATGAGGATGGGTTTGCCCCGGTAGTCGGCGCTGTCAAACGGTGTGCCGTCACTGAGGGTGCCCTGGATGTGGGGGAGGGTGGTGCTGTCGAGTTTGGGTGCCCGCCACCAGCTGACGGCGGTACTACCGATCCAGAGGATGAAGAGGAAGATGGCAATCTCTCGGAGGATGCGGAGGAGTTTGGGGGTCATGGTGGGCTCTTT
>JALVWV010000043.1:0-531 GCA_027023145.1 Campylobacteraceae bacterium
AAATGGGTGAATTACAGATGAAATATCGCGTTGTTGACTGTCTTACCGAAAAAATTGGGCGCTCTGATTTTTTAAAATTGAAAATGTTGGATATGGGGGAGTTTGAATTGGATTATTAGAGGTGCCCTTTATTTTCAACCCCCATGAGCTTCGCCGCACGCTGCTTGATTCCTTTGATCGTAAAACCGTAGCGCTTGAAAAGCTCTCCGGCAGGTGCGGAGGCTCCGAAGGTCTCCATTCCCAACACGTCGTCGGCGTATTGATAATATTCGGTCGCTCGGGCTGCTTCGACGGCGAGGACTTTGGTCTCAGGCTTGATGACCGCCTGCTTGTACGCTTCATCCTGCTCGTTAAACAGATCGAGACACGGTACCGAGACGATGTTGGCGGCGATCCCCATTTGCTCGAGGAAACATCCCGCCTGCAAAGAGGGCATCACTTCCGATCCGCTGGCCATGATGGTGAGCGTGGCTCCTTCGCGTTGCTTGATGATGTAGGCTCCACGTGAAGGCTCTCCAAAGTCCCGGGTAG
>JALVWV010000043.1:541-4378 GCA_027023145.1 Campylobacteraceae bacterium
GGTAGGTTTGAGGGTTTTGAGCTTCTGACGGCTGAGGACGAAGCCATGAGGGGCTTGCATAGTCAACGCAGTCTTCCACGCCTCGACGTTCTCCGTCGCATCGGCCGGACGCCAGAGGTAAAAGCCGGGCATCGCGCGGAACTGGCTGATCTGTTCGATCGGCTCGTGGGTGGGGCCGTCTTCTCCGACACCGATGCTGTCGTGCGTCCAGACAAAGAAGTTTTGGATCTTGGTCAGCGCTGCGATCCGCACGGCCGGCTTCTGGTAATCACTGAAGACAAAAAACGTGGCATTAAATGGAATAACTGTTCCGTAAAGCGCCATGGCATTGGTGATCGCTGCCATGCTGTGCTCCCGGATTCCGAAGTGGATGTTTTTGCCGTGGGGGAAATCGCCCATATCTTTGAGGGTGGTTTTGTTCGACGGTGCCAAGTCAGCCGATCCGCCGACAAATCCGGGAAGTGCTTTGGCGATGGCATTGAGGATTTGTCCATTGCTGTCTCGGGTAGCGGCTTCGGCGACTTTGGAAAAGTCAGGGTAGTCGATGGCGGAGACGTCCGGGTTGAGCAGGCGATCGAGTGCGGCATTCTGCTCAGTCAGAGGGGCTTGTTTCTGGAGATGGAGCCACTCTTTCTCGGCCAGTTCCCCCTCTTCGATAGCGCAGCGGAAGCGGGCAAGGACATCCTCGGGGATGTAAAAGCTCTCCTCTTCGGGGAATCCGGCTGCCTTTTTAGAGGCTCGGACTACATCATCTCCGAGAGGTGCGCCGTGAGTCTCGTGACTCCCCTCCAACCCTATGGCTCCTTTGCCAATGGTGGTGTCGGCGATGATGATGGTCGGTTTATCAGCCTTTTTAGCTTCGGTAAGTGCGCCGTCAATCGCATCGTAATTGTGACCATCGATCTTGAGAACATTCCATTTCTGCGCTTCGAACCGCTTGGCGACATCTTCGCTCCATGCCACCGAAGTGTCCCCCTCGATGGTGATGCGGTTGCTGTCGTAGAGGACGATGAGGTCTTTGAGCCCCAAGTGTCCCGCCAGCGAAGCTGCTTCGTAGCTGATCCCCTCTTCAAGATCTCCATCCCCGACGAGGCAGTAGGTTTTGTGGCTGATGAAGTCGCAGGTGTCGGAGTTGACCAAATGCCCGGTGTAGGCTGCTGCCATCGCAAACCCAACGGCATTGGCGATCCCCTGCCCCAGAGGTCCGGTGGTGATCTCCACACCCGGTGTATGGCCGTACTCGGGGTGGCCGGGAGTTCGGGAGTCGAGCTGACGGAAGTTTTTGAGATCTTCGAGGCTTACGTCGTAGCCCCATAGATGCAACAACGAGTAGATCAATCCCGTCCCGTGTCCACCGGAAAAAACCAGTCGGTCTCGTCCAAGCCAAGCGGGGTTTTTTGGGTTGTGATTGAGGTGTTCGCTGAGCACGACGGCGATATCGGCCAGTCCCATTGGAGCGCCTGGGTGTCCGGAGTTGGCGCGTTGTACCATGTCGGCTGCGAGGAAGCGAATCGTATCGGCCATTTTTTTACGCATTGTGTTGTCGTTTGTTGCCATAAGTTGTGTTCTCCTTCGTGAGATTATTTGGGTTGATGTCGATAGAGATAGTGATCCATCAGCGGCTTGAGTGCTGCTTGGAGTTTGAGATCAAAGGCTTCGAATCGATGTGCCAGATCGGCCGAAAGCGCATCGGCTTCAGCAATGGTCGCCTCGAGTCCCATGAGGTTGATAAAGCTGTTTTTGTCGCCGTCATTGCCGGTGGTCTTACCTGCCTCTTCGTCGCTCTGGGTTTCGTCGATGATGTCATCTTGGATCTGAAACAACAGACCCAGATCGATCCCGAAGGCGTACAGGGTCTCTTGCTCCGCCTTGTCAAGCCCCACGATCACTGCTCCCATGAGCATGCTAGCGGCGATAAGTTTGGCGGTTTTGTTGCGGTGGAGCTCTTTGACCTGTTCGACGCTGAGCGGGGTGTTTTCAAAGTACAGATCAATCGCCTGACCCAGTACCATACCGTCCACACCACCGTCGCGGGCGAGGATCTCGACCAGTTTGATCCGCACGTCGGGACGAAACGCCGACCGGGCGATCAGAAGAAACGCATGGGTGTTGAGCGCATCCCCGGCGAGGATCGCCGTAGGCTCATCATACGTCGTGTGCAGCGTCGGATGCCCCCGGCGCAGCGGAGCATCGTCCATCGCTGGCAGATCATCGTGGATCAGTGAATAGGTGTGAAACATCTCCACCGCCAGAGCCGGAGCATAGGCCGATTCGACCAGTAGCGGCTCATACGCCTCCACGATCCGCAGCAGCAGCATCGGGCGGAAGCGCTTGCCCCCAGCCAGCAGCATATCGGCCATCGCGTTGTTGTAGACTGGGTGGAACGTCTCGGTTGTGGGCAGATGGTCACGAAGATAGGTTTCAAATCCTTGCATGGCGCCTCGTTTTCAATAGGTAGTTTTAGTTGGTGGGGTAATAACGATTTGCGATTTATTCAGGGCGAGAGAGGGAGCACCTTCGGAGGAACATGCCACCCAAAAAACATCTCAATATCAAAGAGGCTTCCAACGCCTCCTCCGATTGCGACCGAAGGAGTCCTGAATAAATCGCAAATCCACACAAGTTACCAATGGAGTTATTATAATCAAATCTCCGTTTGGTCTGCGTTAAATCCCGCACTTTTGTGCGATCTCTTCACAGATTTCATCCCGGCTTTTCCCTTCGACATTGACCACGACATCGGCGACCTTTTTATAGGCAGCTTCCCGTTCTTTGTAAAGTTTCTTCGCTTTTTTTGGCTCGTGAAACAGGGGGCGTTTTGCCAGCTTCTTTGCCGAATTTTTCGCATTTTTCAAGCGGGAATGAATCCAGTCAAACGAGGCATCGAGCAGGACGACTTTCCCCATTTTATTCAGGTTCTTGACTTGATAAAACCCACCCCCGCAGCTGATCAGCGTCCCGGTGACACTCGTTTCGATCCAATCGGCTGTCTGCTGCTCAAGTTTTCGGAAATACCTCTCCCCTTTTTTAGCGAAGATCTGCTTCACCTCTTTGTTCTCTTTGGACTCGATGAGATCATCAGTATCGATGTTGTAGAGACCATATTTTTTGGCAAACGCTCGGGCTGTCGTCCCTTTGCCCACGCCCATAAAGCCAATGAGGATAATGTTTTGCTGCATCAGACCATGTTGTACCGGTCGATGATTTTACGCAGGCGCTTGCGGAGGTTGCGGAGGGCATCGGTGGCATTTTCCCCTTCGGCAGCCAAAGATTCAAACTCATCAAACTGGATTTTGGCAACCCAGCCGATCCGAGTGTGACGTTTGATCCCGACGAAGCGCACCTCGCCGAAGTGAGATTTGGCCATTCTATAAATGCGATCAATCCGCTGGTCAAGTGTTTTGGGTTCAGTGTGTTTTGACATTAGATCTCCCTTGTGTAATATCATGTTGCTCATGCATGAAAAGTTCATGTGGCAGTATAGCATAGTTGTTTGCGATTTAACCAAAAAAAAGGGGGCTTCGGTTTCAGTCGCTCTTTTGCCGCCCTGAATCCGCTTTGGCTATGAACAAAATTAAAATATCAAAATTTAGATTATGTGTTGGCGTGGCGATAAAGCACCCGAACCACCGCTTCGAACAATCCCTGTTTTTCGATCCGTCGTATGGCTGCCGTATAGGCCTCCAAGCTCAGATTGGATTTCACCACACGTTTCTGTAGGATAATCTCCCCACCGTCAAGTTCACTACTTACCCAATGGATACTCACGCCCCCTTCTGCATGAGGATCAGCATAGCTACGTTCGATGGCATGGAGCCCTTTGTGACGGGGAAGGAG
>JALVWV010000044.1 GCA_027023145.1 Campylobacteraceae bacterium
CCAGTAGCGGTAATAACCGTTGTATCTTCAAATTGCTTTTGTGCCCACTGACCTATCTGTCGACCTGCTTGATAATACTCTTTCCCCTCCAGTCCAAATAGTTTAAAGGCGATTGCCGATGGGTCTATTTTTAGTAGCATGCAGACAATGCTCTCCTCCTCCTCCTGTACGCCCATTTTTTTGTCCGCATAAAATTCACCGGCGGTTGTTGCGCCAAAGACATAAAAAGAGTATTGATTGAGCTGGGCGATGAGTTGACGTATATCGTAATGCGCAGAGAGGTAGAGAAACGACAAAGTGGGCGCAAACCCTTTCGCCAAAGCGTGATCAATTTGTTCTGTCAGGTTATCTATCGAGTGTGCATGAATGATTTTGCTTTTCATTATGTGTGCATCCTTTTATGGTTTTCGTATAAGTATACTCATTTGGAACTATCAAGCAACTTGTGACGCAGTGTGATAAAATCGGCAAAGTGCTCCAAGAAAACTGCAAGCAATTCTGGGTTGAATTGTTTGGAGCTTTGTGAGTGGAGGATTTTGTATACCTCTTCGGGTGTGCGGGAATAATCTTCCCTAGATCCTTGGGAGAGCAAAGTCTCAAAACGCTCTGCAATTGCGACAAGTTGTGCCTCTTTGCTGATAGTGTCCCCTGTCAATCCATACGGCAATCCGGAGCCATCATAATATTCATAATGTTCCAAGATAATGGTTCTTGCTGTTTGAATAAAACGGGTGTTTATGCTCCCATCAAGCATCTTGTGTCCTCTGAGTATGTATTGGATGAATGCGTTTGCATCTTTTGGTTTTTGGCTCTCTTTGATATTAAAAAATCCAATATCTCGGATCAGGGCACCGTATGCAATGTTGGCCGCTTCGGTTTCGGTGTAGCCCAATTTTAGAGCAAACGCCCTTGAGAGTGAAGCGATGGATAGAGATGTTCTCTTCTCCAAGTGTGACTTGGCTCGCGAAGTGACCAGCGTCCGGAAGAACGTTTTTTGATTCTTTTCGATCTCTTTTTCATTGAAGATCTCTTTCTCTTTTGGGACGGATGGGGCATTTTGCTCTTCTGTGACTGCACGAAGATTGTGGTATATTTTGCTCTCCAGCTCTTCTATTTTAAAAGGCTTTGAGATAAAATCGTTGGCTCCTTGCAGATAAAATTTCTTTTTTTCTTCATCGTCAGTCGTGATGGGCAACACAACAATCTTGTCATAACGTTTATTCTTCCTGATCTCAATCAATGTCTCATAGCCATTCATTCTTGGCATATGGTAATCAAGCAATATGACATCGATAGGATGATTTGAGAGTACTTCCAGCGCCTCAATGCCATCGGATGCTTCATAAAAATGGATTTGGGATATTTCTCTTAAGATATTGCGAATAAGTAAAATGCTAAACGAGTCATCTTCGACAACAAGCAAATGAATATCACCCAGTGATTCCCATGCGACCATATCTTACCCTTATATTAATTATATATGAATATTTTAAAAAGTTCTATTAAAGTTTGAATAAAATTATATCTATTTATTATAAAAGTGGCTTGAGGAGGAGGGTGAAGGGGGGAAGAATGCGATGAGGTTCCATTTGGGTGGAAGCGTCATATTGTTCCCTTGTGAAATGGTGGATGGTTGTAGAGTGTTGTGCCCTCACAACACCGATAGGCACAATAATCAAAATATTTCAACATCAGCGGCAACCAGCGAACCAGCGGGAACCAGCGGGGTCAAACCAGCGGGATCAGGTGATTCATGATGCATCATTCCGACGCATCACAAATCACCAGACCCCTGTCAGGTATGATGCATCGTTCCGACGCATCATGAATCACCAGACCCCTGTCCATACCAAAATTACTCACTCCTCACTCCTCACTCCTCACTCTTCCTGGTACACCAACTCCACCCGATCTCCCTCTTTAACTTCCTGGTCGAACCATGGGAGGGTGACATTGAGAAACGGTACGGCGTCGATGCGGGTGCGCATCACTTCGCGGCCATTCAAGAGGGTCAGGAGGGTTCCTCGGGTCGATTGGTGGAAGCGGAGAGTGGTCAGGCGGGGGTGTTTGGCGTCGAGGTCGATGAGGCTGGGGGTCTGCCAGGCGATGGCTTCATCTGCTTCAATTGGTACGGTGCGCAGCGGTTTGGGGGTCTGGAGGGAAGTGTGGATCGCGCGGGCGGCGTCGCGCCCTTCGAAATAACATTTGAATGCCGTCAAGGCTCCACGTAGGGCGTTGCCCGCGACGAAGATATTGGGATTGGTGGTCTGGTAATTTTGGGTGACGTTGCTCGAGTGGTTGCGGAGGTTGAAGTCCGGCACATCGGTTTGGAGGATCGACCCCTCGGGGGTGAAAGCTCCGGAGAAGATCACGCCATCACACTCGATAAAGGTTTCGGTGCCGTTTTTGCGGATGGTGACACCGGAGATGTTTTTGCCTTCCCCCTCGATGACGATGTGCTCGACGCTGGTGTGGATAGGGACTTTGAGGAAGGTTTCGGCTGCGGGTTTGAGTGGCTTAAACATTTGAATTCTATCGGCCTCTTCGATCATAGCGGCTACCTCGATCCCGGCGTGACGGCAGGTCATGAGGGCGGAGAAACTCACCGCTTCGCTCCCAATGACGACGGCTTTTTTGAAAGGGGCACGCTCGTGAAGGTAGACAAAACGCTGCAACGCTCCGGTAGTGATGATGTCCGGACTGCGAATGCCGGAGACGAGACGGGAGGAGCGGGGGGTTTCCCGGGCACCCAGAGCAAGGAGAGTCCGCTGAGCACGGTAGTGTTTGATCCCTTCTGGAGTGCTGAAAGTGAGTACATCTTCTTCGATCTTGAGCAGGGTGAAGCGAGGCATGAGGGTGACGCCGTGTCGGTGGGCAGTCTCAACCAGCTTGGTCGCATAATCGGGGCCGGTCATCGGACGGTAAAACTCGGCGATCCCGAAACCCGTGTGCCCACAGTGGCGCGGCACGCCACCCGCTTCGGCTTCGCGGTCGAAGACGACGACATTTTTCTGTCCCAGTTTGGACAACTCGATAGCGGCACTCAGACCCGAGGGACCGGCACCGACGATGGCGACATCAATGTCAATAATGGATGGCTCAGACATGGTCGCCTCCTTGTTCCTCTTTGATGATTTCTGCGACGGCTGCGGCACAGTTGAACCCCTGGCAGCGTCCCATTCCGGCACGGGTGCGACGCTTGAGTCCGCCCCAGGTACCGGCTCCGGTCTCTCCGCGAAGGGCCTCGCGGATCTCGCGGTCGGTGACGTGCTCGCAGTGGCAAACGATTCGATCGTACCCCTCTTTTTCATAATCACGAGAGTCAAAAACACTGATGTTGGGGGTGGTGACTTTTGGTGGAGAAGGCGGTGCATCGGTGTAGTGGGTGTCGTGGAGTTCGTAGATGTGTTTGGCCAGCCCCAGGGATGCCGTCAGACCGGTGGAGCGGATGCCGCCGACGGTGATCCAGTTGGCGGCGTCGTTGACCATCACCCGGTACTGAGGCTCGTCCGAAGCGGGACGCAGTCCAGCAAACGTGGCGACGATACGGTGCTCACGCAGAGCGGGGACGATCTGGTAGGCTTTGGCTTTGAGGTCTTCGAGGGTTTCTTTGACGGTGCGGCTGTCGGTGCGGCTTTCCTGATCTTCGGCCGTGGGGCCGACGAGGATGTTGCCAAACGCTGTGGGGGTGACGACAACCCCTTTGGTGATCTTGGTCGGGACGGGGAGGATGATGGTGCCCACGAGGTCGAAGGCGGTTTTGTCGAAGATGATGAACTGCCCTTTGCGGGGGATGATCTTGAAATCTTCGGAGCCTTTGATTGTGTCAACGACGTCGCCGTAGAGTCCAGCGGCGTTGATGACCGTTTTGGCACGTAGCGTGCCTCGGGTGGTCTCGAGCTCCCAGTACTCTCCGGTGTGGTGCCCCCCGGTTACCTCATAGGACATGGCGGTTTTTCCTCCGGCAGCAATCCCTTGTTTGAGATAGGCTAAAGGGGCTCGCCACGGGTCGATGAGCGATTCGCCGTGGACGAGGAGGGCGCCGAGAGCCTCTGCGGAGAGATTGGGCTCCCGGCGGTGGAGTTGATCGGCATCGAGGAGATCAAGCTCTTTGATACCGTTGCCAAATCCCTTGGTTTGGATCGCCGTAAGTTTCTCCGCTTGCTCCTCGTTCCACGCGACCACGACGGCCGAGGTGTTGCGGAAGCTGAGACCCAGTTCGTCTTTGAGCTGCATGTACTCTTCGTAGCCCCGCTTGACGCAGGCGAGTTCGAGGCTCTCAGGCGGGGCAT
>JALVWV010000045.1 GCA_027023145.1 Campylobacteraceae bacterium
CGAGGCGTTCCGCTCCGCGTACCTCGAGCCCGAGCAGATCCACATCCGCCCGGGCTCCATCGGCAAAGCCGTCCCCGATGTCGAACTCTACATCCTCAACGAAGAAGGCCAAGCCTGCGCCCCCCGCGAAGTGGGCGAACTGATCCACCGGGGTGCCTGCATCTACAAAGGGTTTTGGAATGCCCCCAAAGCCACGGCTCAGCGGTTCAAGTCCATCGCCATCCTCGAGCAGGTGATCCACTCCGAAGGGCGCCTGACCGACGAGATTGTCGTCGCCAGCGGGGATTATGTCTATGCTGATGAAGAGGGATACATCTATTTTGTTGATCGCAAGGACGACATGATCAAAACCCGAGGGTACCGCGTCAGCCCTTACGAGATCGAAAGCGTCGTGCGTGACCACCTGCCACACATCACCGAGTGCGCCGTCTTTTCCCTCCCGGATGATGCGATCGAGGAGGAGATTGTCCTGGTCTACAATGCCCCGGCTGAACTCTCCCCCAACGAGATCCTCTTCGAGCTCAAGCAACACCTCCCCCACTACATGCTCCCCGGCCAGATCCATTACCACACCGCTATGCCCCGGAAATCACTCCACTCCAAAGAGATCGACAAAGGGGCGCTGAGGGAAGAGTTAGTGAGTAGAGGGTAAAAATTTTGACATTGCCTATTTTGTTTGGGTATAATACTTTCATGAGCAAAATAGACAAAGAAAAAGAGTATATCAATATGCTGAAAGTTTATATGGGTATATTGATCGCTCTCTTGATAAGTGACATATCAGGAACGGTGAAATTATTTCAAAAAGAGGAAGTAGACACCGTTTTTTGGTTTGGTATCGTGTCTGTTATTGCGCTTTCATTAGCATTCATCAAATTGGCAAAATATGCCCATAGAAAAATAGATGATTTGGAGGATTTGTAATGACCATAGAGACCATAGGATTAATCATAGCGTTGAGTGTAGCCTTGTGGGCTATAATGTATAGCACTTATGATATTATGCAGGATTCAAACTGATAGGCTTCTCTATATTTACGTGACTATCAAAGGGCGATAGCTTTATCCTCGTGGCAGACCCGGGAAATGTCCGATCATACTCCCATAGTCGGGGTTGTTTCGCAGCGCCTCAATGACCACATCGAGGGGTTCAGTGAAGTTGCCTTCGAGGTCGTATTCATCACCGACAGGGACAAACGCGAGGTGTTCATGGGGAGGATCGAAACGGGCATCGACCCCCTCTTTGTTGCCCCGAGGATCGATGCGGTACCAGCCGTAGTCGTTCAGATAGACGGTGTTGAGACCGTGGAGGCAGTAGATGTCTGGTCGGTACTCCGAGCAGCTCAGGCGCTGGTATGCCAATCCCGCCGGGATGCCGTTGGCACGGAGGAGGGCGGCCAGCAGATGACTTATTGCCACACCAAGTATATACCCAAACGTTTGAGAGAACGAGACGGGATGAGATGTGCGTGAAAAAATCTGCAGGACTGGCCGTAGTCAATTCAAAGATTTTTTTTGCGTGCAGGTCGTCTCGTATCGTTCTCCCTGAAGGGTGCAGCACTTTCGCCCACATGCCGCGTTAGATTTTTTCGAATTCGCTACGGCGAGTCCTTCAAAAATCTGCCTTGCCTGTGAGCGAAATTGCAGCATCAAACATTTGGGTATATACTTGGTGCGGCAATAGCATAACACCAGCCGGTACGGTGCCGAAGTACTTCGCTGGCGGTGCAGGTGGTCACAGAGGCTTGCGCATCGCCGCTGTGGGCGATTTCGTCCCGGACATAGAGGAAGCATTGCCGGGCGATTTCGACGTCCGTCGTACACCCTGTACCGAGGTGCTCAGCCAGCGCTTTGACTTCGGGGTGGCTGAAATCGAGGATGTCGCTCTCGGCGAGGTAAGCATTCATCGCAGTGCCTCCGATACGGCTGAGAGCGCATGGATCTCCGTGGTGTCAAACACCGGCAGCGTCAGATCCTCCTGTGAGATGAGCATCCCGATCTCGGTGCAGCCGAGGATCACTCCTTCGATATTATCGTCTTGCACCATCCGTGCGATGATATCGAGGTAAGCCTCTTTGGAAGCGTTCTCGATGGTGCCGAGGCAGAGTTCATTGTAGATCACTTTGTGGATGAGATCGCGTTCGCTCTCTTTGGGGATAACGACATCGATGCCGTTGTCGATGAGGATCTGTTTGTAAAAGTCTTCCTCCATCGTGAAACGGGTGCCAAGCAGTCCGATCCGTGTGAGCCCCTGCTCTTTGATCGCATCGGCGGTGGCCTGGGCGATGTGATGGAAGGGGATGGTGATCCCCTCACGGATCTGCGGGAGGAGTTTGTGCATGGTGTTGGTAGCAATGAGGATGAAGTCGGCTCCGGCACGCTCGAGCGCTTGAGCGGCATCCCGAAGGATAGCGGCCGCTTCGTCCCAGCGGTCGGCGTGCTGGAGTTGCTCGATCGTATCAAAATCCACCGTCACCATCACCGAGCGGGCGTTGTGCTGACCGCCGAGATGGGCGTGGGTCGCCTCATTGATGATTTTATAATACAGAGCGCTTGATTCCCAGCTCATGCCGCCGAGGATGCCGATGGTTTTCATAAGTGTTCTCTTTTATTGGTCAATGTTTTATACATGATGCGTGCGTCAACATACCCCAATCGTGGGTGTTGGAATGCTCCGGGGAGGCGTCCGACGGTCGCAAAGCCCAGTCGCTCCCACAACGCAATGGCACGGGTATTGGTCTCAATGACGAAATTGAATTGCATCGCCCGATACCCAAAACCGCGTGCCTCCTCTTCTGAGTGCCGATACATGGCGGTCGCCACCCCTTGCCCCTGTGCTGACTCAGCGACCATGTAGCCGCAATTGCAGACATGATCGCCGCCACCGGTCTGGTTGGACTTGAGATAATAGGTGCCGACGATCGTTTCACCTATGAGCGCCACATACGTCTGTCGAGGGCTCTCCATCCAGACCTTTTTGGCTGCTTCAGGGCTCATGTCTCGAGGATAAGTGTACGTCTCCCCGGCACGAATGATCGGCTCGAGGATCGACCATATCGCGTCCCAGTCCTGCGGGGTTGCCGGGCGGAGGATCATTGGGTTGCCTTGTTGATGACTTGATAGAGGATGCCGATAGGTTTCATGGGTGGTTTCCTGTGGATGTAAATAGAACGGTGAGAATTATACTATAAATTGCGTCAACCCTAACGCACCTGTTACCATTTTAATGTGACAAATTGATAATGCTTTCTCTGGGAGTGGAGACTTCAGTCCCACCAACAGGTCAAACGATCATGCAACCTCAGGGTGAGGTTGAAGCCTTCACTTCCGGACAAAAACGCGCTGCGATTTTGGTGTGCAATTGCACACCCTACAGCGCCATATCCAACCTCAAATCTTTCGATACCATCTTAACAAAATCAGCACGCAGATCCACTTCTTTTGCCCTCTGTTCAAATCCCGAGACGATTTCCACAGCATGAGAGATGACTTCCTGGATCATTTTCGTATCCTTTGGGGGAGGTCGTCTTTTTTCTTGATCTCCTCGATCGTTT
Organism: Campylobacteraceae bacterium; assembly: GCA_027023145.1. Classification (GTDB taxonomy): domain Bacteria; phylum Campylobacterota; class Campylobacteria; order Campylobacterales; family Sulfurovaceae; genus S017-3. The sequence goes on from JALVWV010000045.1 coordinate 3,554, forward strand.
TGTATTCTCTCTTTTTGATGAGTCCGTTGATATTCTCATGCATTTTGAGGGCAAAAAGGACTTTGAGGAGGTTTTCCAGTGAAATCTTGTGATGGTAAATGAAGTTTTTGTAAGTAGGCAGCGGTACGGATGCTCTGACTGAGAGCTCTTTTTGCTGAAGGTTTTGTCTTTTTCGCTCTTTTTCTATGTTTTTTGCCAGTGTGGCGATTATGCTTTTTGGGGTATGTAATTCGATCATCATGTTATCCTTTGGGGATATTATAGCATATATTATATCAAATATTAGATGTTTAAGTATATTATGATATTTTTTTAATTGTTCCCAAGTTGCACGTGGGAACACATACATGCGAAGTCCGATGTAGGAGAATTGTCTCTTATTTTATGTTCCACATACACTTCCACGTGGAGAGACTGTGCAAGAACTCAGAAATATAGGAGCAGGGACTTCAGTCCCGTACAATGAGGCTCCATTATATGGTACCATTTTAACGGGGCTAAAGCCCCTACTCCTTAAAAGAGTAAGTTCTTTCACAGTCTCGGAACGTGCGAGCGAGAGAAATTGCGTCAACCCTAACGCACCTGTTACCATTTTAATGTGACAAATTGATAATGCTTTCTCTGGGGGTGGAGATTTGTACCCTATCTGCCATATTTTTGAAAAAATGAGATACAATATCATTATCTTATTGTACGAAAGGAAAACCATGGTGAAGAATAATGA
>JALVWV010000046.1 GCA_027023145.1 Campylobacteraceae bacterium
CGCTGCTCCCCACCCCGAGTGCATTGCCGAGAGGGCCGAGCACCATGAAGTAGAGGACGACGAGCAGGTTGCCGTAGGGGCTGAGTCCCAGCAGGTGATCCCCGTGGTTGAAGTAGGGAATGAAGAACACCGTCATTACTGCACCGCTGGCCATGATGATCGGCCCGGCTGTGAACATCCAGCCGAAACTGGTGGACGTCTCTTTGGTGAAGAGTTTGATACTGTCCCAAAAGGACTGCGCGATCGAGGGACCAAAACGTCCGTGCACTCGTGCCGTGATGTTGCGGTAGAGTCCATAATAGAGAAAGCCGAAGCCGTACGCCATCCCAACCATGAGCATCAGATCGAGTATGAGTCTGATTGTCGCCATTAGTGCACCTCCAGATAGAGTAGAGCCGTCACGAAAGCGACGAAGAGCCAAGCGATGTTTTGGGCGGTGAGGGAGTAGAGTCGCTGGATCAGATGGGAACCATCTCCTGCCACGACGATTACCCGCCCCCACAGTGCATGGGCATGGTGGGTCAGGATCGTCCGGATCCCGCCGATGCGGATGAGCTCCCGCCCCATACCGTAGCCGTAGTGGAGATTGACATCGGGGCGGGGGACTTCACCGCAGTAGCTGATATCGTAGCGATCTCTGGGGCGGGTGGATCGGTTCTTGAGGAGGAGAAATCCGAGGAGGATCAGGAGGAAGATCCCGACAAAGGCTTCCCAGATCACGAGCCCATTGAAAGAAGCGAACGGGGTCGCAAGCACGGTAGCTCCCCCATCCATAACAGGTGCAAGGCTGAGATCTTCTAAAATCGTGTTGACATACGGGACGATCGCTCCGGGCAAGGCTCCGAGGATCAGAAGGAGAGCAGCTCCCACGACTTGCGGGACGTAATACCCCCAGGGGATGCGCCCGGGAGCGGATACTTCGGGATCGTGTGTCGGTTGTCCGAGGTAGATACCATAGACAAGCTTGTAGCAGTAGAGGAAAGCACTGGCGGAGCTGAACATCACCGCCGCAAGTAACAGACCCTGATGGGCCTCGAGCAATGTGGTGTAGATGAGGAATTTGCTGCTGAATCCTCCCAGCAGCGGGACGCCGGCCAGAGCGATGATACCGATCACGAGGAGAAGGAAGTTGAGAAGGTACGTGTTCATCAGTCCTCCCAGTGTACTGAAGGTGTTGCGCCCCGTGGTGTGGAGGATCGCGGCAACGTTGACAAAGAGAAGCAGCTTGACAAACGTGTGGATCACGGCATGATAGAGGGCGGCTTCAAGTGCACTATTGGTCAGAAGTGCGATGACGGTGATGATGTAGCCCACCTGGGCAATGGAAGAGTAGGCGAGGAGTCGCTTGGGCTCATCTTCGTCGATTGCCTTGAAGGTGGCGATGATCGATGTGATCACCCCCAGCCATGCCAACAGGACAAAAAGGCCCTTTGGCAGCAGCTCCGCAGGGAGGAAGCGAACAAAAAAGAGGATGAAGAGGAAGATCCCGACCTTGGAGATGATCGCACTCAACACCGTGCTGAAGCGCTCATCAGCCTGAGCATACGTATCGACCACCCAGTAGTGGAAGGGGACGATGCCGGATTTGATAAACAGGGTTCCAAACAGGAGGAGGGCTATCGCGATCCGGTGGGAGGGGGCGAGGGTGCTCAGATCGATGGCGACATACGCGACACTCCCCTCGGCACCGTAGATGAGGACGAGAGCACCGAGCAGGGCAAACGCGGCGGCGAGGTTGAAGACGATGTACTTTTGCAGAGTGGCGGAGGATGCCCGCCGTGCGATGAGGAAATAGCTGCTCCAGCTCATGATCTCCCAGCCGATAAACAGGGTCACGAGATCGTCCGCATAGAAAACCAGTCCGAGGCTACCAAGCAGCAGTACATACCACAACCATTCACCCCGACGTCCGCCAGCAAACAGCAGGGAGACAAACACCACGACACTCATCCCGAAAAAGAGGTTGCCAAGCGGCGTGATCGCAAAACTAAACATGGGGGACTCCTGAGAGGAAGATCTGGGCGGCATGGGTGCAGAAGGCCATCGCTTCACCGGGGAAAATTCCGAGGATGATCAGCCCGGCAGCGAGAAGTCCGAGGAGGATCATCCGTCCGGATGAGAGGGAGATTTCGACGGTTTTTTCGGCATGTGCCCGCTTGGAGAGGATACGGAAAAAATAGGTTGCTTCGATCAACGAGACGAACAGGATGCTCCCCACGACCCAAAAATAACCGGTGGCGGCAAACCCCTCGAGGATGGTGAGTTTGGCGATGAACCCAGCCAGAGGGGGTATCCCGAGAATCGAGAGAAACCCGATCGCAAATACGGTGAGAAGAAAGGGAGAACGGAAGGTGGCGAAGGCTTCCACCTGCACACTGCCACTCGCTTCCTCGAGGGCATCGAGCCCAAAGAAGAGCAACACTTTGGCCACAGAGTGAGCTCCGATCAAGAAGAGGGCTCCGGCGATGATCATCGGATCGGTTGACGCCAGTGCTGCGAAGGCGACCCCGAGCTGTCCCAAGGTCGAGTAGGCGAAGATCCGCTTGAGGTTGCGGCTGCGGAGGGCTGAGAGCTCTGCCACGGCGAAACTCACCAGACCAATCACCGTGAGAAACCGGAGCGATGCCGGATCAGGATGGAGGAGATAGACCAGATGGAAGAAGAGGAAAAGATACGCTTTGGAAAGCATCGAGCTGAAGAGGGCATCGACGCGGATCGGAGCGGCTTGATAAATGTCGGCGACCCAGAGGTTGAGCGGAAAAATCTCCGCTTTGATCCCAAATCCGACAAAGAGGAGGATGAGGATGAGGCGTTGCATCGAAGCATCGAGGGTATGGAAGCCTGCCCCGATCGCCGAGAGGGTCAGATAGCCGAGGTGGAGATAGATGAGCATGATCGCCAGGAGGAGGAAGATAGAGGCGATGCCGCCGACAATCATGTATGTGATTGCACCGGCGTACCCTTGCTGATCCTGCTTCATGGCGGTGAAGATATACGCACTGATGCTGGCGATCTCAAAAAAGATATAGAGGTTGAAAATGTCCGCACTGAGGACAAGTCCCAGCACGCCGACGAGGAAAAGATTGCCGACAATGAAGTAGGAGGGATCAGCTGCTTCTCGAAGGCGATACATGGAGTCAAAGAGACGTATGCCGACGAAGAGAGCGACGAAAAAATAGGAAGCAGTATCGAGTCGAAAAGCGATACTCAGCGGGGACGAAAACGAAACCATCTCCTGCACAGGAAGTTGCCCGTAAAAAGCGTAAACCAGTCCCACAAGTCCCAGGTCGAGTCCCAGCGTGACCGGACGGAGGAATCGTCGGTAAAACGGCATCAGAAACGAAGCGATCAGGGGAAGAGCGATCAAAAGAAGCAGGCTCATGATGCGTCTCCAAGCTCGTCCATTTTGTCGATACGGGTGTGGCCGGATAGGCGGTAATAGCACACCACATAGGAGAGACCCAGTGCCAGCACCGCGATCCCGATGACGATGGTGGTGAGGATCATGGCTTGCGGTACCGGATCGACCATTTGGTGATCGAAAGTCGTCACCCCGTCGGCGACAATCGGGGCGCGTTTGCCCACTTCATAATGGTTGCCGATGAAGAAGAGGAACAGAGATGATTCGATGATGGAGAAGGAGAGAAAGATCTTGAAGAGATTTTTCTTGCTCAGGACACCGATAAGGCCGATGGCAAACAGGACAAACGCCCCGACGGTGATGACGAAGTGGAGGTAGGCGGGTTGGTTAAGCGTCTCGAGCATCTTGAGTCCTTAGGAAATATTCGACCAGTACGGTGATCTCTGCGGCGACCTTGAGTCCGACGAAGAGATACAGCAGCGGGATGATCCCCCCGCTGAGCAGCGTGCCCAGCGTGCCCAGGGGAAGGACATTGCCCAGAAACAGTCCCCCCGTCAGCAGGCCGAGGATGCCCAGCACCACGAATCCCACACCGCTCAACGCTTCAAACAGGCTCAGGATGCGGTGATCGAGTTCATACGTATCGCCGTAGGCCAGAAACTTCATCAGGAAGGCACTGGCGATCACCACGCCTCCCTGGAAGCCGCCACCGGGGCTGAGGTGGCCGTGGATGATGATGTAGATACCGAAGAGGATGATGATCGGGAAGAGCACCTGCGCTCCCATTTTGAGCAGAGTATTGTCGTAATGGAGGATCGTTTTCATCTGCGTCGAGCGGTCGATCCCGATCCCCACACCGAAAATACTGAGGAAGAGGATCGTCACTTCTCCGAGCGTATCGAGT
>JALVWV010000047.1:0-3351 GCA_027023145.1 Campylobacteraceae bacterium
TCCGTTGGCGATTCGGTCACAGCGGACGATCCCGCCGAAGATGTTGACGAAGATCGCTTTGACGTTGGGGTTTTTGAGGATGATCTCAAATCCCTTGGCGACGGTCTCAGCGTTGGCGGTGCCGCCCACATCGAGGAAGTTGGCCGGGGTGCCGCCCATGTAGTTGATGGTGTCCATGGTTCCCATTGCCAGTCCGGCACCGTTGACCATGCAGCCGATCTCACCGTCAAGGGCGATGTAGCTGAGGTTGTATTCGCCCGCTTCGCGCTCGTCGGGATCTTCTTCACTCAGGTCACGCATCGCTTCGATGTCGGGATGACGTCCCAGCGCACTGTCGTCGAAGCCCATTTTGCCATCGAGCGCCAGGAAATCACCGGCACCGGTTTTGATGAGAGGATTGATCTCGATCATTTCGGCATCGTTGTCCATATAGACAGTGTAGAGAGCTTTGGCAAATTTGATGAATTTCCCCTGCTCGGCTTTGTCAGTGATCCCAAGACCAAAGACCAGCTCACGGCCATGGAAACCCTGAAACCCGATCGCAGGATCGACGGCGACCTTGACGATCTTCTCGGGGGTCTCTTCGGCGACCTTTTCGATCTCCATTCCCCCTTCGGTCGAAGCCATGATGACGGGCATCTCTTTGGCACGATCAAGGACGACACCAAGGTAGAGCTCGTCTTTGATGTCCGCGCCCTCTTCGATGTACACCTTCTGTACCAGTTTTCCCTCAGGGCCGGTCTGGTGTGTCACCAGCGTCATCCCGAGGATTTCATCGGCGAGGGTTTTGACCTCATCGAGAGACTTGGCGAGCTTCACCCCACCACCAAGACCCCGCCCACCGGCATGGATCTGTGCTTTGACGACCCAAATGTTACCTCCGAGCTCTTTGGCATTGGCGACTGCCTCCTCGGGCGTGTTTGCTACGATCCCTCGCGGGGTCGGTACGCCATACTTTTGGAATATCTGTTTAGCCTGATACTCATGTATATTCACCGTACACTCCTTTTGTAAAAGTTCGTTATTATAGAGCGATTGACAATAGGAGTGGATTAAATCAGTGAAGTTTTTTGTGTTTTTCTGTGGGGGTGTTTAGATATTACACTATCGTAACAGGGGAGCGCAACGTGCAAGCGTAACTTTTGAATTTTTCTTCATATTTACAGCGCTTCCAAAACATCATCAACCATCTTTCTGGAGATGCGATAACCATGTTCTATGGCACTTTCTATAAACTCAACAGCCTCCTTCTTTGTCAAAAACCCTTTTTTGGCATTCAGATAAACCACACCCAAAAGACCGATAACTTTCAGCCCCAGCCCTTTGGCTATCTTTCTGCCTCTTTTCTCGTCGATAATAATGGGCAGGTTTTTTGCTTTTGCCAAAGCGATAGCCTCTGATTCTCCGGGGTCGAGCAGCATTCTCAATTCGTCAATAAGCTCATCATCTTCCGGCTTTTCAACTGTGATAAAAGGTGGCAGGACTACAGGATATTTGACACTTATTTCCTCCAACACAACAGGAGTAATATAAACGACTTCAAAAAGATTCTCCAAAAGCTCCACTCGATCCAGATCAAATAAAACGATCAGTGCCGTACTGTCTGAGACGATCATAAAAAACTGTCCAAATCTTTTAACTCATCTTTAAAATCATAATCGATCACATCGATACCTGAGAGTGAGAGCATCTTCATCGTCTCTCTTTTGCTCATATCGAGTGCTTTGGATAACTGCCCCAAACTGAGCAGAGATTTCTCATACGCATCGATCATCAGGGCTGTTTTTAGCCCCTGGGTTACGATCTTATCATCAAAAGCAAGCGCGATCCCCAGCGGCTTGCTTCGTTTGGTAATCAGTGTGTACTCGTGTGCTTCCAATGCTTTTGTCAAGGTAGCGGGGTTGACCTGTAAATCTTTTATCCCTATTGTCTGCATGGTGATCCTTTATACTTACTTTTGATAGTATATCATTCTTTTGTTGAAAGAGGCTTGCAGGAGAAATATTTTCTTCATTCGATCTGTGTTTGTGGTGCTGTCGGGGGACAGCACCCTACGGTTCATGTGAGGATTGCACAGTATCTGAGTTATTTTCATGCCTCAGCTCCAGCTGTGGCATGTCGTATCAAAAATGCTGTTTCAGCCACCCCCATTTGCATCGCTGTCTCTTCCGGGGCTTGGACTTCAGTCCAACCAAACGCGTCAGCGTAATTTAGAAAAAATGAAATCGTAGGTCGGGATCCCCTGACCACGACACAAGGTCACACAGCAGAAACGACAAACAATCAAGCAACCTCCCCGTAGGGGCAGACCCATGTGTCTGCCCGGGTGGCGCACGCCACCGTCAAAGGGCTGAGGTTTCAACCCCATAATGGAAGTGGAGACTTCAGTCACACCCCTCTACTTGTCTTGTATGATTTGTGGTTTGTGTCCTGACCCCAAAATCAAAATCTAGGCTGACAGTATTGCCTTCGATACCTGTTTTTAGATATACTAACAAAAAAGGAGTTGCGATGTCTCACAACGATCTCTATTCCCTGCCCGCCGCTGAAAAACTACACATCATCGAAACATTATGGGATAAGCTCAATGATGAAGATATCGAATCACCTCAGTGGCATCAGGATGTTTTGATGGAACGAAAAGCATTATATGATCAAGGAAAACTAAAACTTATCTCTCTTGATGATTTGAAAAAAAACCTTAGATGACGCAATACGAACTCTATGTAACGCCACTAGCCAAAAATGACATATTGGAATCAAAAATATTTTATGAGGAGCGGTCACCCGGCTTGGGTGACTATTTTGTCGATTCCATTATCAGCGACCTGGATGCCCTGACTTTTTATGGAGGTATCCATCCTGTACATTTCGGTTATTACCGTATGGTTACCAAACGCTTTCCTTTTGTCATCTATTACGAAATCGAAAATGATTTGGTTGTCGTACATGCGATCCTTCCGACAAGAAAAGATCCGAAAGCTCTGGAAAAAAGACTGAGCAAATCCCCTTCAATTTGACCGCTGATACTTCGCATACAACCACCCCACACCTCCCGCCACTCGATCCGGCACCAGCTACGGGTACAGTTGAGGATATTATCATTATCATGACCTCTGATAGCGTGTATTTGCCTTGGTGGCGCACGCCACCGTCAACGGGGGTTTAGCCCCACAACGGAAGTGGAAATTTCAGTCCCACCCCTCTACTTGTCTTGAATGATTTGTGGTTTGTGACCCTATCCTGGGACTTCAGTCCAACCAAATGCGTCAGCATAATTTAATCGGAGGTCACACAACAGAAACAGCACAAACAACAAAACCACCTCCCCGTAGGGGAAGACCCATGTGT
>JALVWV010000047.1:3361-4262 GCA_027023145.1 Campylobacteraceae bacterium
TTATACGATCAAGGAAAACTAAAACTCATCTCTCTTGATGATTTGAAAAAAAACCTTAGATGACGCAATACGAACTCTATGTAACGCCACTGGCCAAAAATGACATACCCCCCGCCACTCGATCCGGCACCAGCTACGGGTACAGTTGAGGATATTATCATTATCATGACCTCTGATAGCGTGTATTTGCCTTGGTGGCGCACGCCATAATCATGGGGCTTGGAGTTTCAGTCCCACAACTAAGGAACACGTAAATAATCATTCTCTCTTGGGCATTGAATCGCACCTCGTGCTGTATCAAATTTCACAGGCACCGAGTAGAAATCTTTTCCGTTACTTGACAGGAAGACCCCAAAATGAAGATGGGGGCCTTGTGTGTATCCAGTATTTCCAGAAAAACCAAGGAAATCCCCTTGTAAGACTTTCTCCCCGACTCTTACAAGCGCTCCATTATGTTTGAGGTGGACATATTCTCCGACAGTGCCATCAGCATGCTCTATGATAATATAATTGGCTTTGTTGGCATATTGCTTTGAAAATCCTCCTGCATTTGAATCTTCCTTGACTGTTATGACGGTACCTTCTCTTGCAGCATGTATGGGTGTACCTATGGGCATCTCGAAATCAATGGCGTATTTAAAATTTCCAAAGTGTGAAATCCTTCCGTTGCACGATTGTGACACCCTGAACTTTTTATTTTTTTGATAAGGAAGCCTATAGATATACCGGCTGTTATGTTTGGCGCGTGTATCGCATCCAACCCAGGTGTATTTATAGGGCACCTCTAATAATAGGTCGTACCCACAACATCTCCAGCTTTTGTCCAGGCAAGGCATCGCTTCGCAGGCATAGCCGAAGCTACGTCAAGAAGCGATAACGCCGTATGGGCGAAAGCTGGAGA
>JALVWV010000048.1 GCA_027023145.1 Campylobacteraceae bacterium
AATTATTATTTACTTTTAAAATTTGAAAATGATGAAGAGAGAGTTTTTGATGTAAAACCATATTTAGAAATTGGTAAATTTCAAGAACTAAAAGATGAAAATTTATTTAAAAGTGTAAAAGTGTGTTTTGATAGTATTGAGTGGGCTAATCAACTTGACTTAGATCCTGAACTATTATATGAAAAATCATACAACAAATCAGAGAAGCTAACAAGTTACCCTATGGCTAACTTGTAGCTTACTTCAGTCGCTATAAGCCTCCCTCCCCGAAAATTAATACCTATTAAGTAACACCTTCGCCATAAAATCGTAATTTTCTTAAAATTATCTCGGGCTTCATAAAATAGCACCATCCAAACGGGACTGAAGTCCCTACTCCTTCACAATGTCCATTCCTGTACAATCTTCAGCTGCAGGATGCCGAAACACCATCGATCCTACCAAACAGCCCCGGGATAGTTGTCCCGTATCTTTCGATCACGACTCAGCAACACGCTGTCATTGCAAACAGCATTAGCGACAATCAATCGGTCAAAAGGATCGCGCGTCCAGGTGTGTCTGGTGGATTCCCTAGCTACAGTAGCAAAAGAGAGATTGCACACTTTCAAGTCAATGGTTTGAGACAGAGAGGCGAGTATCGCATCATGCTTGTAGTTGAGTCGTCCTATCTCATAAAGAAACTCCAACTCCAAAACGACCATAGGAGAAACAAGGAGCTCACTCTCCTCTATAATCTCACGTGCTGTGTCTGAGAGTTTGTTTATCTCTCCGCTGAAAAGCCAGACGACAACATGGGTATCTAAATAGACGGTTTCCACTCATCGCTCCAATCCATACTGATAAAGTCATTACTATCACCCACTACAGCATCTTCATGCGCAATAAGCTTGTCTAACTTTTTTGTTTTTTTCGGAGGAATGACTTTGAATATGTGACCGTTTCTGTTGATCTCAAGGACTTTCCCTGTATCCAAAATCATATCCAGAAGGTTAAAAAGATCCTTTCTGAAATCGGTTGGAGTTATGGTCATCTTCTGCTCCCTACTCTATAAGGATTTGTACGATTATAACCAAAACGGTGTACACTGTCAAGTCTTCAGTGTACACCTACCTACTCCATCTCCCGCTCACGGTTACGCAAATAATTGGCGATCCCTTCGGCAATCCCTTTGGCAAGAAGATCCTGATAGTGAGCGTTAAAAAGGCGCTTACGCTCCATGGGGTTGGAGATGTAGCCGGTCTCGACGAGGACAGCGGGCATCTCCGCACCCACGAGTACCCAGAATGGTGCCGGGCGTACGCCGCCGTCTTCCACATTGCGATAGTGCTTGCGCAGGTTGCCGAGGATGTGACGTTGGACATCGATGGCAAGTTTGTTGGAGAGGACGATCTTGGGGCCAGTCATGACGGCATTGAGGATGACGTTTTTGCTCAGGCGGTCGCTCCGCTTGAGGACGACACTGTTTTCCCGGGCGGCTACCCGCTTGGCACGATCGCTGCGTGTCGTCTGAAGGAAAAAGGTCTCCACCCCGTGACGGGAACGCTTCTGGCTTTTTCCGATCGCATTGGCGTGGATCGAGACAAACACATCACCGTGTTTACGGTTGGCATAACGGGTACGGTTTCGCAAGCGGACAAAACGATCCGAACTGCGGGTCATGATCACCCGAAAACCCATCCTTTTCAAATGGCGTCGTAGCCGCCGGGCAATCTGGAGTACCGCATCCTTCTCCCGGCGATGACCGCCGATCGCCCCCGTGTCGTGCCCTCCGTGACCCGGATCAATAATGACCGTGTAGCGATGGCGGGGTAACGGTACGGCAACGGGTACCGGATGCGTTTTGGATGCGGAAGTCGGGCGCTGGGTCGCGGGATGTTTGCGGGAGGGGCGTGTGGGCTTTGTCGCTTTCTTGGCAGATGTGCCTAGCGCCGCAAAGAGCGAACGGGCTCCCATGTGAGGCAAACCAATAGTACACACATTTTGTGAACGGTTACCGTAGGAGATATTGTATCTCTTCGGCGTCTCGACCACCACCCGCACTGTACGGGGACGATACTGCGAAATCCGAAAGGATTTTACCCCGGCATGATGGAGCCCCAGTGGGACACGGGACGACCCAAGCCGCACCCCACGTAGATCAAACACATATCGGATCGACCCATTGCGATTCAAGCGAAAACTGTGAATCATTTGAGGGTTAAAAGGGTGGGTAAATGTCAAAAGAAGTGCATCGCCTTTGACAACCGCATGCTCAAGCGTATTGGCAGAAACCCATACGCTCCCCAGCAACACGATCAGGGCAAACAAGCGGCGCATGGAGTAGCTACGCCTCCCCGTTCATGAGTTTGTCCATCAATTCATGAACGCTAATAATTTCGTTGAGACGATAACCGTTGGAGCCCGTAAAGAAAAGTCCGGTCTCCTCTTTGCCGTCATATGCATCGCTCAGGCGATCCGCGATGCAATACCCAACTTCTTTGGCCTCTTCCCCTCGATTACACGGCCAAACACAGTTGGAAATACAGGCAATCTTAGGCGCAGTCCCTTCGGCAACCATTGTTTGTAAATTGGTTTGAACGCTTCGGGCAGGGTATCCGACCGGCGATTTGACCAGTTTGATTGTCTCCTCAGTCGAGTTGAGAATCACTTGCTTAAACGTATCACTTGCATCGCACTCATATGTACCGATAAACCGGGTACCCATCTGTACCCCATCGGCACCAAGCTCCATCATACGTACAATATCATCATGATCCCAAACCCCTCCGGCAGCAATAACGGGAATATTTCCCCATTTCTTAGCCTCTTCGACCACCGGAGGGAGAATCCGCTCAAGTTGGTTCTCCGGCAGGAAACACTCATCATGTTTGAACCCTTGATGCCCCCCACTGAGCGGCCCTTCGACGATCACAGCATCGGGCAATCGCCCGTGGGTTTTTTCCCAGCGGCGGCAGAGTATCCGCAGAGCTTTGGCCGTCGAGACGATAGGCACAAGTGCAACATCGGGGTAGTCTTTGGCCGCCTCAGGCATCGTAAGCGGCAATCCGGCACCGGTGATGATGATGTTGGCTCCCGCATCACAGGCATCCCGGACGATCCGGTCGTAGTCGCTCATCGCGTAGAGAATGTTGCACGCCAACGGAGCATCACCGCAAATCTTGCGTGCATTGTCAAAAATCTTGAACAGAGCTTTGCGGGAGTAAAAGTTCTCCGCTTCGTACGGACGACCGTCGGCCATCAGTTTGTCCGCATAGGCACGGTTTTCGTAAATACCGGTTCCCACGGCACTCACGACTCCAAGACCCCCTTCACGGCTTACGGTACCAGCGAGCTGATCCCAAGAGATACCCACACCCATCCCTCCCTGGATGATCGGCTTCTCGATCGTATACTTCCCGATAGTAAATCCAGAAAATGCCATGCTGTTACCCTACCTTTACTTTTGCAAATTTCCGCTTGCCCACTTGGAGGATATACTCTCCAGCCTCAAGATTCAGTTTAACGTCTCCGATCTTTTTCTGATCGATGCTGACGGCATTTTGCTGGATGTCACGGCGTGCCTGAGACGTCGAGGGCTCAAGCCCGGCATCGACGAGAGCTTTGCAGATCCAAATCCCCTCCTCTGCCGCAAACTCCGGGATGTCGGTGGGGAGTTGGTTGGCAGCGAATACTTTGTTAAATTCTGCTTGAGCATCTTTGGCAGCTGCCTCGTCATGGAAGCGCGTTGTAATCTCAAGCGCAAGCATCTCTTTGACCTTTTTTGGATGGATGTTTCCGTCCTCAACCCCCCGCCTAAGCTCAGCAATCTCTGTCAATGATCGGTTACTCAGCAGCTCGTAATAGCGCCACATCAACGTATCCGAAATTGAAAGGACTTTGGCATAGATCGTATTGGCCTCTTCGGCAATCCCGATGTAGTTGCCCAGTGATTTGGACATCTTCTGCACACCGTCAAGCCCTTCGAGGATGGGCATCATGAGCACCGCCTGCTCCTTGCCGACATTGTAATTGCGCTGGAGGTGACGTCCCATCAGGAGGTTGAACTTCTGATCGGTTCCTCCCAGCTCGATGTCGCACTCCATCGCCACACTGTCGTACCCCTGTAGAAGCGGGTAGAGGAACTCCGAGACCGCAATACTCTGTCCGGCTTTGTACCGTTTTTCGAAATCATCCCGCTCGAGCATCCGGGCGACGTTGTACTGAGTGGTGAGCTGAATCATCCCGTCAGCTCCAAGCGCATCGAGCCAAGTGGAGTTGAACATCAGCTCAGTTTTATCCGGATCGAGGATCTTAAAAGCTTGCTCCTGGTACGTTTTGGCATTTTCTTTGACCGTGTCACGATCAAGCACTTTGCGGGTCTCATTCTTGCCAGTGGGATCGCCGATCATCGCCGTGAAATCTCCGATGAGCAGCTGAACAATCGCTCCGTGCTTCTGAAAAACCGACAGTTTCTGCAAAATCACCGTATGCCCAAGGTGCAAATCGGGAGCCGTAGGATCAAGACCCAGTTTGACCCGATAGGTTTCTCCTTCGTTGTAGTACCGTGTCACCAGTGTCTCGATTCGTTCCAAATCGATGATCTCAGCGGTACCCCGCTCGATCTCGGCCATTGCTTTGGCTATTCCCATGTTTGCTCCTGATTCCTTATTTTATTTGTTGTACGCATCATCGAGTGCTACGATTTCAATCACTTTGAATTTGCCGGAAAGCTCCTGCCGGATCTCGTGACGGCTCTTGGCCTCCGATTCAATCTCGAGCTTGCAGAATTCCGCACTCTCGCTGCTTTTGATCCCCAGCTCGATGCTGTTGACATTGAGATCCATTTTGGCAATCTTGTTTAGCAGTTCAGACAGGACACCCTTTTGATTCTGGAGACTGACGATCAGACGGTAGCGGGAGACTTTACTCTCATTCCATGCGACGAAGAGCATCGGATCTCCCCGCTCGATCTTCTCATAGGCTTTCAGGCACAATTTGTGGTGTATGATAGCTTGGTTGTCCTTATAAAAGGCTACAATCTCATCCCCGATTTTCGGGTGACAACAGTAGTCAAATTCCACCCCGTTTAGGGTTTTATTGGTATAAAAGAGGAAATGATCTATCTGTCGCTCTGTGGGGCGTTTATACCCTTTTTTGAGCCATTCCCAGAAACGGACAATCTTGATATCGGCTGTTTTGGCAATACGGGAGATCTTCTCCTTAAGATTATCCAGACGTTCTGGGACGCGATAAACCGACTGGTTGGCACCCGCCCGCTCAAGGATTCGAGCAATCGCCGCCGGTTTCCGATCGAAGATGGTCGCGAGGATATTGTATCCGCTTAATTCATCGACCTTCCGCAACCATTGGCGACACTGACTACGGATGCCATCCTTGGCCTTGGAGGTCTTGACTGTGTCCTCCCAAGAACAATGGAGCCGAGGTTCACCGTCAGTGATGATCCGGACAATGTCCCCATTTTTGAGGATCGTCAACAGTGAAGATTTCTCTTTGTTGATGAGCGCTTCGGTTGCCTGCTCTCCGATCTCGGAGTGGACAGCATAGGCAAAATCGAGTGCCACTGCATCCTTGGGGAGGGTATAATAATCCCCTTGGGGAGAAAAGACCGTTATGTCTTCACTGTAAAGATCGCTCTTGGCCAACTCATAAAACTCTTCGATCGATTCGTTTTGATAATGAAGGCTTTTGAGCCATTCGAGATTGATCTGATTGATCCCCTCTTTGTATTTCCAGTGGGCAGCGACCCCATACTCAGCCAGTTGGTGCATTTGTTGGGTACGGATCTGCGCTTCGACGATCCCGTCGTCGCTAAAAAGGGTTGTATGGATGGTGCGGTAGCCGTTCTCTTTGGGGAGGGCAATGTAGTCTTTGAAGCGGGAGATAAGCGGAGTGTATTCCAAGTGCAGCGCCCCGAGGATTTCGTAGCACTCAAGTGGCTCTTTCGTGATGATTCGGATCGCCAGCAGGTCGAGTACCTCCTCGATACTGATCCCCTTCCGGTGCATTTTGAGATAGATGGAGTAGTAGTGTTTCACCCGTCCAACCACCTCAAACTCTTCCCAATGATAGCCCGCTTGGTGCAAGGTATTTTTGACACTTTCTATAAACGCATTGAGTTTGAAATGGAGGTTTTGATCGTGGGATCGGATGTAGTCATCGATCGCCTTGTAATCCTCAGGATAAATGTACTTAAAGCTCAAGTCCTCGAGGTAATTCTTGATTTTGGAGATCCCCAGACGATGGGCGATGGGGGCATAGACGACCAGAGTTTCTTCAGAGATACGGAGCTGCTTGTCCGGAGAGAGGGCATCAAGGGTAAGCATGTTGTGGAGGCGGTCACAGAGTTTGATGATAAGTACCCGCACATCTTCGATGGAAGCTACAAGCATCTTGCGGAAACTCAGTGCCGAACTGATGAGGCGTTCGTTGGAGTGGGAAGGGACGAGGTTTTCATCCCGTATTTCAACGATTTTGGTCAATCCTGCTACGATATGTCGTACCTCACCGCCAAACCACTCTTCGACTTCATCAATCGTATGGAGAGTATCTTCGACTACATCATGCAACAACGCAGAAACCACCATATCCACATCCCCGCTCAACGAGGCGACAATCGCAGCAACCAAAACAGGGTGGATGATGTAGGGTTCGCCGCTTTTGCGGACTTGTCCCGCGTGCGCCCGGGTCGCCAAATCCAGTGCCTTCTGTATCCGGGCATCGATCACAATCTGCTGCGACAAGATGGTCGTAGCATCTTCGACGGTCTGGACACGCCGAATGAGCTCTAGAAACTCATTCACATATTATCCCTCACGGGTGACGATCAGTTTACCCTCGGCGATTTCAAAGAGTGCGATATCGGTCGGTTGGTTCTTTTTGACATCCATATCCACCAGTGGGACAGCGCCGTTGTTGAGCGCTTCGGCACGTTTGCCGATCGCTTTGGCCAGCAGGTAGCGGTCGTGATCAACTCTCTCAAGAGCCTGGGCAGTAATTTGTTCTAATCTCATTGTGGATTCCTTCTAAATATAATTATTCGACGACGGAGCAGTTGGAGCGCTCACCACGGATGATCGAGAGGAGGTTCCCCGCCTTGAACATGTTGCAAACGACGATGGGGAGTTGGTTCTCTTTGGCCAGCGCGATGGCTGTATCGTCCATCACCCGGATGTGCTCGCTGAGCGCCCGATCGTAACTGAGAGTATCCAGCTTGACTGCATCATCAAATTTCGCGGGGTCTTTGTCGTAGACGCCGTCGACTTTGGTTGCCTTGATCAGCATCTGAGCTTCGATCTCATTGGCACGCAGAGTAGCAGCCGTGTCGGTGGTGAAGTACGGATTGCCCGTCCCCCCGGCAAAGACGACGACGCGCCCTTTTTCGAGATGACGACGCGCCCGGCGGATGATGAAACTCTCTCCGATCTCGTGCATGTCGATCGCCGACTGCAGGCGGGCATCCAGGCCAATATGTTCAAGGGCTTCCTGGATCGCTACGCCGTTGATGACGGTGGCCAGCATCCCCATGTAATCACCGCTGGTGCGCTTAATGATTCCGTCCTGAGCCGCCGAAACACCCCGGATGATGTTGCCACCCCCCACGACGATCGCCACTTCAACCCCTGCATCGACGAGACTTTTGATCTCATTGGCAATAAAGTTGAGGATCTGTGTGTTGATCCCGTACCCCTCATCTCCTGCCAACGCCTCACCTGAAAATTTCACCAAAACCCGTTGTGTCGCCATGGATGCACCTTTCATTTTGGCGCGATTATACCCAAGAGAGGGTTAGAGGGGAGTTAAAGCCGGATCAAGCGCAAGGGATTGATGTATTTGGAGTTTTGCGTCGCTTGAAAAATCAATTTACGCTTGATCCGCCCGATGATCGTCCCTTTTTTGACACGACTCCCTTTTTTCAGGAGAGGAGAGATACGATCGAGCGCTGCATAAATCGTATGGAGTCGGTTGCCATGTTCGATAATAATCACTTTTCCCAGCATACTGTTGTGACCGACATAGACCACTTTTCCATTCAGCACATTGCGCACTTTGGCACCCGATTTGGGGGCACGAAGGACAATGTTGTCATTGAAAATCCGTATTTTGTAAATTGGATCGATGTAGGTGCCAAATTTTTTGACAACCCGAGCATGCGACAGGGGTGAAATGGTTCGACGACCCCGATACGCTTGGATGTTGTTGTTTTGATACGAACTGCCGTATTGCTTGACGTGACCGACAACCGGGGAGCTTTCTTGGATTTTCGGGGTTGTATAGGTCACGACCCTCCCTGCTGCTTTGTCCCGTTTGATCTTTTCTGCCTGTTTCTGACGCATCCGCTTCAGCTCAGCTGTTTTGCGGCGGAGTTCAGCCCGTTTGGCTTCGGCAGCTTTCCGTGCAGAGGCGATCTCCTCTTTTCGCAGGATATCGAGTCGTGCCAACGTTTGTCGCAAACTCTCCTGCCGCTGCATAATGGCTTTGAGTTGCGCACGGTACTCTTTTTCTTTTTCTGCCAAGGATTTCAGTAGACGGGCTTTCTCCTGCTTCTTCTTCTCATACAGGGTTCGCTTGGTGATGATTGCATGAATACTTTTCTGGATACGGTCGCGTTTTGAGAGAAGTTGTGCTTTGGCGTTGCGATTTGCGTCAATCTGAGCTTTCAGGTGTTCCAATTCGTAGCTGTTTTTCTTCCTGTATGCCTTGTAGACCTCTTTTTGTACCACAGAGAGAACTGTGGATCGATCGATGGCTTCCATCGCAGCAATCAGTGAAAACTGCTCCGTCAGCAGGCGGATGAAGGCTTCGTGTTTTTCTGTAATTATCGTATCGAGTTTTTGGATTTTCCTTCCATACTGATCGATCGATGCTTTGGCTGCTTGGTATTTGGTTTCACTTTTTTGTTGCTCTTTTTCCAGACGATCCAATACCTTATTGATTGCGACTGTTTCCATCTCTGCATTTCGGATTGCCCGGGCGATCCGATCCAGTTGTTGGTTGGCTTGTGTTTTTTGCTGCGACGCCTGATGCAATGTTTTCTGAGAGTCTCGGATTTTTTTGGCTGTGCTTCTTGGAAGTTGTGTTGGTTTTTTTGTGGGTTTTTTCCCTTTCCACAGGGACGTAACAGGGTGCTTTGCTGGGGTGCGGCTGTGACTCCAGAGCCCTTTGACATCCACTGCGGCTTGGAGGCGTACCCCTCCGATCCCTAGAAGGATCAACATCATCACAAGCTGCTTCATACGTCACGCACTTCTTTGACGTTGCGGGAGACCAACACGACAGAGACGAGGACGATCACCAGAGCGATTCCGAGCAAAATAAGGATATCCTTGTATTGAAAAAACAGATCCTGTTTGCGCATAAGCAGATCGATCTCACTTCTGGCTACCCATCCATAGCGCAAAAAAGCAAACACGCCGATCGTCGTCAGTGCTGCAATCAGCGCATCGGTCAGCGCGATACGAAACAATACTCCGCTGCGCAACATCGCCGATGCGCCGAGGATCTCCATCACTTGCATCCGCTCCCGATGCTCCAGCTGCCAAATCTCCATCTGTTTGACGACAAGAAAAAGACTCGTAAAGACCATAAACCCTACAAACATCCATAACGCAGCGCGGATGAGCATGTAGAGATTGTAGTTTGCATTGTGTGCTTGACCAAATGTTTCAACCCGGCGGACGTTTGGGTCGCGGATCAAATGCTGCTTGATGACATCGATTTGGGCATTGCTCAAGTAACGATTCAGCTTTACTGTGTAAAACTGGGGGAGAGATTTGAGGATCTCCTGGGTAGATATATTGGACATCCCTTGGGCAATCTGTTCGACGATGGAGCGCCTTTTGATCGTCTCAACTCGGTCGATGTTGTTGTCAATCTTCCGAAAAGCCTCTGGCGTCATGGGCTTGCGCGTGACTACAAGGATCGTATAGGCCTTTTTGAGGTTTTCACCATAACTCGCTGTCACCCGACCAAAAACCATAAAGGACTCAACCCCAAGCAAAATTGCCAGCAGGGGAAGGATGAACATGAGGTGATGTTTAATGGACTTCATGAATCCCTCCGTTTTCGATAATAAAATGGCGATAAGGGATATTGAAGATCGTCGGGATCCGGTGGGTGACCACCACCACCGTGGCTCCCAGTTGATCGCAGGCGTTTTCCATCAAATCCCAAATGACGTTGGAGGAGTATTCGTCAAGGTTTCCCGTCGGCTCATCTGCCAGGATCAGGAAGGGGGTCTTGGAGAGTGCGCGGGCTACCCCGACCCGCTGCTGCTCCCCACCGCTGAGCTGGAGAGGGTACATGTCCCCTTTCCCCTCAAGTTTGACATGCTTGAGCAGGCGTTGTGCCTGCGTTTGTTGCATGTCGACGTTGTAACCAGCGATGATGAGCGGAAGGACGATGTTTTTGGCTACGGTCCATTCGTTGATGAGTTTGTAATCTTGAAAAATGATCCCAAGGTGGGTGCGCAGTTTTTGGAGATTTTTTTTGCTGACATTGGTCATATCCAGCCCCCCTACGACCAGATCCCCCTTTTTGGGAACGAGCTGACCATAAAACGACTTGAGCAGCGTGGATTTGCCACTCCCGCTCGGACCAGTGATGAAGACAAACTCCCCTTTTTTGATCCGAAACGTTGCATTTCGGATGATCTCTTTTTCCCCTTTGTCATACGCAAGGGTCATTCGATTGGTGCTGATAACATTAGGCATAGATGAACGCTCCGATTGTATGGTGTGCCCGGCTGTTGGTCATCGACCGTACCGGCGCTTGAGGATAATAAGCTGCCTGAGTTTCTCGGACAGTGATCAGTTTGTGTTCCGGGCGGTCAAAACTCCCAAAGGAACACTTGAGCACAACACCCTCCTCTGTCACCATCCGGTATCGGCGCTCAAAGTGGACGAAGTGATCCGATCGGATGATCGCCTCCTTGGGCAACGCCAAGAGGGCATCATACGGTTTGAGTGGTCGATCAAAACTGAAGTCGTATTCTCGGGAAATCTCAGGGCTTTCCTCCTCGGCAATCAGGCGCAGAGTATAAATGTTTTTCCCTTGACGCTGCCAGCGATCTTCGTATTTGCTCCGGATAGCCGCTTCGTGATTTTTGGTCACCTCAAACTGCACCCGCTCTCTCTGACTGAACACTTCCAAAGCATATGCATAGTAGTGGTCACTGTCGGTGCGCAATTCCAGCACCCCCTTCGGTGCCAATACCCGCATCGCTTCAGCGACAAACGGCTCAGAGATCACCCGGCGGTGGGGCTTTTTGTCCCAAGGAACCGGGAAATGGACGTAGAGGGCTGTGGCGACATTGGAGGGGAGCATCTCAAGCAGGAGGCGGGCATCGTAGTTGACGATCCAGACATTGCTCAGCCCCTGCAATTGGATCTGTTTGAGCACCTGCTGCGCTGAGGGGGTATGGATCTCGATCCCGATGTGCAGTACTTCGGGATGCGCCTTGGCCTGGTAGAGCAGATGGCGCCCACTCCCAAATCCCACTTCGATCGCGATGGATCGCCCTCCAAAATCGGGGGATTCAAAATCCTCAATCCGCTTATTGTATGTTGCTGCCAGTGGAGGTTTGGTGCTGGAGAGCGCAATGTTGTCTTGTTCGATATTCAACTCAGCTGCGTGGGCGAGGTAGCGCAATGTTCGCTTGATGCGGTTGACATCAAGGGGTCGAGTTGGCTTGTCAGGCTTGATCAGATATGCCCCTTGGCGCTTGTGGATCTCAAGGACAAAACGCTCCCCCTCCATCTCCACCCCCAGCAGCTCGATCGGGCTTGTCTCCCGATTGGGGTTGTGGGGTACGGCACGAAAGTCAAAGAGGGGATCTGTAGCAACCAAACGGTCCAGCTTCGCCGTCTCAAAAGGGGTGACCTTGATGTGGGGCATTCGACGTTGCCTCAGCGTACCATGAGGGTCGCAGGCTGACTGGCGACGGAGAGGACGCCGTCGCTGCTGCGAGCAATGACCCGATAACTGTACCGGTATCCCTTGGCAGCAGAGACATCGATGTATTCGGGCATCAGGCGACCTTTGACACTGGCAAGATAACGCCACTTATTCTCGCCTCCAGCCAATCGGCGCTGAATCACATACCCAGCGATACGGGGATTAGGATGCGGCTTCCAGAGCACTTTGACCACTCCGCTGTCCCGCAGATACACCTTGACAAACGCCACCGGCTTGTAGGGCGAAGAGGTGCGAACTTTTACAACGGTGCCATGTGGGGATTCGTGCAGGAGATCGTACGTAGTAAACGTGTAATAGTAGCGCTGATTGGGTCGGATCGATCGATCGACATAGTGGGTCGCAAAATGATCGGCGATGGTGGCGATTTTATAAAATTTCTGTTTGGTTCCCCCGTCTGTAGAGGGGATGGCTCGATAGACATTGATCCCTTTGACTTTGGGATTTTGGATCGCCGGCCACTCAAACCCAACACTGCTCTTCTCCACCAAAACTTTGACATCACGGATGACAGGGAGGGATCGATCTACGCCAATGGTCACAAGGCTTTGCAGACTGTTACATCCGCTGGTCAAAAACATCATCCACAAAGCGGCGCCGAAGGTGGTCAGGGTCAAGCGATTCATGCAACATCTCCTCGTCGAAATTCTCTCGTAAGTATCCCATCATATCCTCAAAAAGCGGTGCGACAATCTCCAAAGGTTTTCCAGTCGTCGGATGGGTCAGATAGAGCACATATGCGTGCAGGTAAATACGGGCTATTTTACCCTCTTTGCTCTTAAGACCGTATAAGGTGTCCCCGAGAATGTGGCGACCCAGCGCCCCGAGGTGCACACGGATCTGATGGGTGCGCCCAGTGAAGAGTTTCGCCGCAATCAACGCCCCTTTTTCAAGAGAAGATACCAAAGGAATGAAGCGGGTTCGCGCCGCTCTCCCTCCGACAACCACCGCCATTTTCAGGCGATTCTTTGGATTGCGGGCGATGGGAAGATCGACATCGATACTCCGCTTAAGCGGCTGGTCGATCACCGCGAGGTAATAGCGCCCCATACTTTTGTCCTGAAGCTGAAGGCTGAGTCTCTGGTGGGCAGTATTGTTTTTGGCGATGACCAGTGCCCCGGTGGTATCCTTGTCGATCCGATGGACAATCCCGTGCCGCTCTTCTCCCGAGAGGGTCGAGAGGGAAATGCCCCGCTGAATCAGCCAATCGACAAGCGTCGGCTCCTTGACAGAAGGGGCAGGATGGACGACAACACCAGCTGGCTTGTTGACCACCAGGAGGTCATCATCTTCATAGAGGATATCCACATCAAAATCAACCGGCATCTCTTCGCGCCTGGGAGCCTCAATGAAACGATACATAACGGGCGTACCCAACTGGATTTTGTAACTGGGACGGGTGATCACCTCCTCCGCGACGCGCACATGCCCGGCTCGGATCAGTTTTTCGATCTGGTTACGGCTCTGACCCAATTGTTCGGCAAGGACTTTGTCCAGTCGTCCGGATAGACGGGAGAGGAGAGTGTGTTCGGTTGTCACGTGCGTCAATCAAACATTTTTTTCATTTTGGAAAACAAGGTAGCTGCCAATCCACGGGGTTTGGCAAGCTGTTCAATGTATTGGTTGTAGTTCATCTGCTTCCCTTCGAGAAAACGGTTCAAGTAGTCGATCGAAGCTGACATACCATCTGCTTTTTCGATCTCGAGCATTTTTGCATACAGATCGGAGATCTCCTTGACCACCTTTTTGGGAACAGCATGGCGGAAGGCTATGTACTGATTGATCGCTTTTGTGCTACTGTTGCGGCGGATTTCAAAGTCAGTCATGACCCAATAGTAATCACCGTTTTTCGCAAGGTTCTTGACAACCGCCGAAATATTTTGACCATTTTGGATATACTCCCACAGCAGGTGAAAGATGGCTTTGGGCATATCTGGGTGGCGGACAATGTTATGAGGGGAACCGACCAGTTCATACTCTTTGTAGCCAGAGACTTCCGTAAAATACTCGTTGACATAGACAATTTTTCCCTTGGGATCGGTCTTGCTGACGATGTACTTATGGGTGCTCAACTTGATTTCATTTCCAGTTGGAAAGGGGCGCATAATAGCCATGAATCTGCTCCTGTATTCAATAGGGATAGTGTAAAAAATATCATCATTTTAACATCATCATGCTTTTAGTACCCCACACACCATGCCAATACACATCTTCTACCCATCTGCCTCCCGCATGCACACCAACTCTTCGGGTGCCTCACACTGTTCACGCAAGAGTGGCTGCGCAAAAAAACGCGCCACTTCATCCCGCATCCGATCCGGATCCTCGATCGTATTGACTGCATGACGGAAAGCGCCCGCACCGGGATACCCCGCTTTGGAATAGGTATGTAGGTGTTTGCGAAACAGAATCACCCCATAGGAGCCGTAGTGGGCAATCATCTGGTCAAAATGCTCCAGCACCACCTCCGCGATCAAGGCACTCTCCGGTGCATCAAGCCCCTGTTTGATCTGGGCAAAAATCCAGGGGTTGCCCACCGCCGCCCGGCCGATCATCACCCCGTCACATCCCGTATGTTCCAGCACCCAGCGGGCTTTGGTCGGGGAGTCAATGTCCCCATTGGCCAGTACGGGGATAGAAACAGCTCGTTTGGCCTCGGCGATCGCGTCATAGTCGACCGGAGCCTTATACTTCCCGGCACGCGTCCGGCCGTGCACGGCGATAAAGTCCGCCCCAGCCTCTTCGCACACCCGGGCGATCTCTGCCGGAATTTTTTCGCTCACACCGAGGCGCACTTTGACAGAAGTAAGCGGTTTGTTTGAATACGCTTTGATCGTTTCGATCGCTTTGCCCAGACGATCCAAATCACTCAGCAGCGCACTCCCCTGAAGGTTGTTAAACACTTTGGGAACCGGGCATCCGGCATTGAGATCGACGATATCCACCCCCGCAAGAGGATTGATGACATCGAGTGCTCGTTTGAGGATTTCAGGATCACTCCCGGCGATTTGAATGGAATACGGAGTTTCAACAGGGCTTTTTTCGAGCATTCTCTCGGTTTTCTTGCTTCCATAAGCAAGAGCATTGGCACTGATCATCTCGCTTACTGTCAAATCAACGCCAAACTTTTTGACAACGCTGCGAAATGGAAGATCGGTGAAGCCCGCCAAAGGGGCGAGCACATAGAGGGGTCGGGAAAAATCGAGGGGCATTTATCGGCAGGCGTTTTCAGCAGTGATGAAATCACGGACTTTGTAGCTGTATTTGTTTTTCTTCAGCACCAAAAAGGCACGGAATGCCGTGAATTCATCCTCCTCGTGTTCTTCGAGGAGATGTTCAGCTTTGTCAATCATCTCATAGCGGAAGAGGAGGAACAGGTACGCCGCTTCAGCACGACTGCTCTGTGATACACGCTGCTTGAACCACGCAAGATTTTCGTCCGGACCAAAAGCCGTGATGGTGCTACGAACCAGACGCATATACTGTGCGCAATCAAGATCAAGGGGTTCAAGAAACGCTTCGAGATTCTCCTGCGTCAAACCAACATCTTCTCCGGCATCCGCACGATCAAGAAGAACCGTCAAGTCGGCAAACGAAAAACGGTCGGCAAATTTTTTGAGCTTGAAAAACGTATCTTTACGCAAAGCCTGTTGCAGTGCAACGTCGACACACACTGGAGCGTATTCACTCTCTGCCCGCAAAATTGCATCAGCATACTCGGGATCTTTTTCTAGACGGTTCAGTTGATTCTGGATCAAGAGTGGATTCTCTTTTGAGAGGAGATGTTCGACCTTTTTCTCCTTGAGATCGACCACCTCTCCGTTTTGAACCTGCTGGATCCACTTTGCTGTTTTGGACAACTTACTCGAGACACCTTCGGGCAACTCCAAAACCTTCAGAGTACTCGACGCCAAAAGCTCTGCCCCCTCACGGATGCGGGGGATCGTATAGCGGAGTGTTTTGGGCTCATGGATCATCGACCAAAAGAGTGCATCCTGCATTGTATCGGCATCCCGTTGCCACTTGCGACGGACAAAGTAGTTGCGTGTACCGTGGTAAAAGAAATGCAAAAGGGTCAACAACAGAAGCAAAAGCAGAGGCACTGCAACCCAAAGAGCTACAGGAAGATCGAGATTTTGACCCAACACTTCCATAACATAATTCCCCGGGGCTAGCGTGTAGACAAACCCGATCACCAATCCTATAAATGCCAACGAAGCAAATGTATACAGACCCAAGCGCATGGCTGTTCCTTTCTTAACTGTGTTCTTTTTCGGTGATCTCACGGCAGGTGATGCAATAGCGTGCGAAGGTTTTCACTTCCAAACGCGCCCGTCCGATAGGTTCTTCGCACATTTCGCAGATGCCGTAAGTTCCGTTTCTGATTTTACCCAAAGCAATGTCAATTTCGGCTAATTCCCGGCGCTGTTGATCGGCAATGGCATTGTCAATGCCTGTTTCGGTCGCCACAGCAGCCAAATCACCCTCTTCGCGCAAGTCCATCCGCTGCATCTGCGAAATCATCCCGTAGGCATCTTCGAGGTTTTTTTGGATCTGTTCTTTACGCGCTAGCAATTTTTCTTCAAACGCTCTCAACTCTTCTTTGGTCAACATGTTCTATCCTATTTATGATATGGATGGTTATGAAGGATGCTCAAACCCCGGAAGATTTGTTCCGCCAACACCACTGCGATCAGTTTATGTGAAAGCGTTATTTTACCAAATGATACAGCCGTATTACATTTATCTATAAAACCTCTCTCAAAGCCGTAAGCACCGCCAATGAAGAGATTGACCACCCCTCTATCCTTAAACAATTTAGCAAAGGTAGGACTGTCCACCTCTTTTGCTGCAGGATCGAGAACAATGTTATATCCGTTTCCCAAATATTTGTCATAAGCTTGTGCATAGCTCCGTCTGGCAACTTCAGCTGAGACCTCATGGGCACGGGCGATCTCCTTGGTAAAGATCTTATGCACCTCGATATCCGCCCACTGCTTCGCGCTTTTGATGTAGTGGTCGATCAAGGGGTCATAAAGTTCCTTCTTCCCTTTTTTGTCAATGACGTATATATGAATTTTCATGCCAAACCCTCTACCATTTTCATTTTGCCATCCAC
>JALVWV010000049.1 GCA_027023145.1 Campylobacteraceae bacterium
ACCTCGAAGCGGGCAAACCCCAGATCGACATCGTCATCAACCGCACCGCCGCCAAACGTCTCGGAATCAGCGCCGCCCAGATCGCCCAAGCGATCGCAGTAGCCTTCTCGAGCGACATTGAAATCTCCCACTTCGAGGAGAAAGGAAAGCAGTTCAATATCACGCTGCGCCTCGATGACCGGCACCGCTCCCGCATCGAGGACATCAAACGGATCCAACTCCGTGCCCGCAACGGTCAATTGGTTTATCTCGATGGACTTGTGACGTTCAAGCCGGGAGCTTCGCTCGCCTCGATCTACCACTACAACCGCCAGCGTCAAGTCACCGTCTACTCCGATCTCTTCGGACTCGACCTTGGTGGTGCGGTCAACTATACCAAAGAGGGGATGAGCACACTCCTCCCTCCGGGTGTCCACTACAAATTTACCGGATTTGCCGATGAGATGGTCAAAACCGCCAACGCCTTCGGGATGGCCGTCAAGCTCTCGATCATCCTGATGTTTATCATCCT
The DNA here is from genome assembly GCA_027023145.1 of Campylobacteraceae bacterium. Classification (GTDB taxonomy): domain Bacteria; phylum Campylobacterota; class Campylobacteria; order Campylobacterales; family Sulfurovaceae; genus S017-3. The sequence continues at coordinate 512 of JALVWV010000049.1, forward strand.
CGCGATCCTCTATGAATCGCTGGTACAGCCGATCATCATTATGATGGCGCTGCCGATGAGCATCATGGGGGTGATGATCGCCCTCTACCTCACCGGCTACCACTTCAGCCTCTTTGTCATGATCGGCTTCATCCTCCTCATGGGAATGGTAGGCAAAAACGCCGTCCTCCTCGTGGACTTCGCCAACGAAGCCGTGAATGAGGGAAAAGGGGTTAATGATGCCCTCATCGAAGCCGGCAAAAAACGCCTCCGCCCCATCCTGATGACCACCATCGCCATGGTCTTCGCAATGCTCCCACTGGCGATCAGCCACGGCTTCGGTGCCGAATCCAAAGCCCCCATGGCCATCGCCGTCATCGGCGGACTGCTGAGCTCGATGTTCCTCACGTTGCTGGTCGTCCCGGTCATCTACCGCCTCATCTACCCCATCGACCGCTGGCTGCGGAAACGGTATGAGGGGACGGTGGAAGAGACAGTGTAGGGTTGGCTTCAGCCGACCAAACGCGCAGCGTATCTCAGGAGTAGGGACTTTAGTCCCGTCAGGCAGGACTGAAGTCCTGCCTCCTATTTGTGTGGGGTTAAAACCCAAGCCCCAATCTTTGGTCGGCTGAAGCCAACCCTACGGTATTCTTTGGCTGCGATACCTTTCCGCGGGTGTGCAATTGCACACCTTCCAGCGGTATTTTTCCGGAAGCGGAGACTTCAGTCCCGCCAAAAGGTCGAACAACATAGCGACCTCAAGGTGAGGCTGAAGCCTTCACTTCCAGATAAATCGCTCTGCGATTTTGGTGTGCTGTTGCACACCCTACGCGACCCAACACGAACAAAGGAAAACACCTCATGAAAAAAATAGAATACTCCCCCGCCCAGAAAACCCTCTTCGTCTCGAAGATCAAAACCTACTTTGCTGAAGAGCTTGATGAAGAGATCGGTCAGTTCGACGCAGAATTTCTCCTTGATTTTTTCGGAGATTTGATCGGCGGTGCCTATTATAACCAGGGTCTCCAGGATGCCCTCGGCGTCATCGAGTCCCAGACTGATCGGATGAAAGAGACTTTGTTTATGATGGAGGAGACCATGTAGGGTTGGCTTCAGCTGACCAAAAGGGGCTGGAGCCATTGATCGTCATGAAACGTTTATCCTGCGGTCGGCTGAAGCCAACCCTACAGAAACCAATCATGCCAAAGGAGCCCCCCCATGCAATACTACCTCTACCTCCTCGCCGCTATCATCCTCGAGGTGGCCGGAACCACATCGATGAAACTATCCGAGGGATTCACCCGCACCTGGCCATCGGTAGCGATGATGGTCTTTTATCTCCTCTCCCTCGGAGCCCTCACACTCGCCCTCAAGCGCTTCGACATGAGCATGGCGTATGCGATCTGGTCAGGGGTCGGTACGGCACTGATCACGATCGTGGGGATTTATCTCTTCAAAGAACCCGTCAGCCTCGCCAAGATCGGCAGCATCGCTCTGATCATCGTCGGGGTGGTGGGGTTGCATTTGAGTTCGCAGGGGTGATTTGAGGTGCCTAAATACGTCCGATCTTTTCTATCCATTCTCTCACCAGCATTGCGTTGTCTTCCGCATTGTCAATACGTTTCTTGATGATGGTATCCTTGTGAATAAATATTGTAAACCTATCTATAAATCGCTTATTGTCTTTTGTAATATACTGAAATGATTTTAGATCATTTTTTACCGGGATATACTTTATGTAGGGTGATGTCTCAGGCAATGTGCCTGTCGATATTCCTATGAAGTCAATATCAAGTGCATGAAACTCTTGTGCGATCCTCTCCATTTCTCTTACTTCCAATGAGCACCCTGATAATTCTGGATAGATATTGCCTATCCCTATCCCCGGGAAACTGAAAATAACGGTGCTATTATTGAGTGTTATATTAAGAGCATCTTCCAAGTCTTTTTTCTTCATAAATATACCTTCTCGTTCCCCATCTCCCGATGGGGAATGGACTTATTGCCGTCTGATGTGTAATCGTATGTATGCCGTATCGGGAGATATGGCACGAAATTCCTACTTCCTACTTCTAACTTCCTACTTCTCCCCCACCTTCTTCGTCAAAATCTTATAAATAATAAACCCAAAAAACGCCGTGATCCCAATGGAAAAATAAACCGGAATCGATTTGGTGATGACATAGGTTACGATGAGGATCGCGAGGATGGTGGGGACTTCGTTGTAGGCGCGGAAAAATTGGCCGGATTTTGTGCAGCGGTCTTCGAGGAGGATTTTGCGGTAGTGCTCCATCGAGAAGCTGTACGCGATCAGGAGCACCAGCACCGCCAGTTTGGCCAGCATCCACCCCTGGCTCAGAAGAGCGGGATTGAGGTACAGCAGGGTCGCACCACTGAGGATCGTCGCCCACATCGCCGGGAGGCCGATGGCGACATAAATCATCCGCTCCTGCACCTTGACCACGTCGGTAAAATCTTTTTTGTCCCGGTTCTCTTGATGATAGACGAAGAGTCGAGGCATGTAAAAAAGGACAGCCATCCACGAAAGGACAGAGAGAACATGGAAAGTCAAAATGGGGAGGTAGTATTGCATATCGAAACCTTGAAAAGTAGTACCGTATCATAACCTATCTGCCCCTGTTTTTTGATGAATACCCACGTCACGATCCATACATTTCCTGTTAACCACTATACACTTTCTGTTTATTGATGATTAACAGAATTTGTCTACAATACGATCCACAATAATTCAATTACGGAAGTGCAATGAAATACATCTTTTGGATCACGATTACTTTCTCCATGCTGTTCGGTCAGAATCTCGGAAACCACGCCGTCAAGCGAGGCGACACCCTCTACTCCATCGCCCGCAGCCATGCCATGACCATCAAACAACTCCTCAAAGCCAACCCCACCCTCACCTACCGCTCCACTTTGCGCATCGGCCAACCGATCAAAGTCTATGCCTATTCGGGTGCCACACAACCCTACGTCGTCCATCCCGGTGACAGCCCGCTGGCACTGGCACGCCGCTTTCATATGCCGTTGCAGGATCTCATCCGTGCCAACCAAACCGACTTTCGCACCCACCGCATCCTCGTCGGTCAGACCCTGCGGGTCAAGGAGCAGATGACCTTCGCCCAGAAGATCGTCAAAGACGCCCACCGCTACCTCGGCATCCGCTACAAATGGGGCGGCAACAACCCCAAAAAGGGAATCGACTGCTCCAAATTTGCCCAGCTGGTCTTCAAAAAATACGGCGTCGATCTCCCCCGCGTCTCCGGCGATCAGTATGACTACGCCCTCAAACACGGCAAAAAAGTCTCTATGAAAAATGCCAAGAAGGGGGATTTGATCTTTTTCCGCACCCGCCACCGCCGTATCGGGCATGTGGGGATTATCGTCGATCCCAAAAAACACCTCTTCCAGCAATCTTCGAGTGGTGTGGGGAAAAACACCATCTCCCGCTACGACGTCGGCTCCTACCGCCGCCGCCTGCGTGGCATCTGCCGCGTACGGCCGAAGCACTCCTGAGACACGTATATTTTTATGGGGCGAAGGCTCCTTTTTTTCATCTATCCTCTACATGCTACATGCTACCCGCTTATAACGCGACTGAAGTCGCGTCCCCAGAATCATCAACCATCCTCCCCGGAAGTGGAGACTTCAGTCCCACCCAAAGCTCAAATGGTATGGCATGCGGGGTGAGGCTGAAGCCTTCACTTCCAAAGAAAACACCCCCCTCCCCAGAAG
>JALVWV010000050.1 GCA_027023145.1 Campylobacteraceae bacterium
GGTGGTGGGCGAGGATGGCGTTTTCGCTGCTGTAGAGGTTGCCCGCGCCGAAAAGCTCTTCGGCCTTCTCAAGCCCCTGTTCGGTCATGACGATGGTGCGGTTTTTCTCATCGACGATGAAATCGCCAGTCATGACTTTGTCTTCGCCGGGCTTGGCGGGGAGCTCTTCCCCTTTTTCAAGCTGGAGGGCGACGGTATTGGCGGTGTAGTAATGGTTTTGATCCCGCTGAGCCGGCCCGGAGATGATGAGGGGGGTACGGGCTTCATCGATGAGGATGGAGTCCACTTCGTCGACAATGGCGTAGAAATGATCCCGCTGAACTTTTTCATCGGCACGCACTTTCATGTTGTCCCGCAGATAGTCAAATCCGTATTCGTTGTTGGTGCCGTAGGTGATGTCGGCATCGTACTGGGCTTTGCGCTCGGTTTCATCATCGATGGTGGAGGTGATGCAGCCGGTGGTGTAACCGAGGAAACTGTAGAGGCGTCCCATGTCGTCGGCATCGCGCTGGGCGAGGTAATCGTTGACTGTGACGACGTGGACGCCCCGTCCGATCATGGCATTAAGGGCGACGGCGAGGGTGGCGACGAGGGTTTTCCCTTCTCCGGTTTTCATCTCAGCGATGTCCCCTTCGTGGAGCACCATCCCCCCGACGAGCTGGACGTCGTAGTGGCGGAGTCCGAGTATCCGCTTGCTCGCTTCGCGTGTGATCGCAAAGGAGTCGTAGAGGACATCATCGAGCGTTTGTTCTCCTGCCTGTACGGAAGTCTTCAAATCAGCAAACGCCGCCTGAAGTGCTTCATCGCTCATCGTTTCGTAGTGTGCCTCGAGTGCGTTGATACGCTGGGCACGTTTGAGATAAGCCTTGACTTTTCGGTCATTGGCGGTTCCAAATACCTTACTGAGTATGTTTGCCATAATCACCCATCCATTCAAAAATTGGTTTAATGCGGCACTATTCTATCGAAAAGTTGTGTAAAGGATGTTGATGGCGTTCCCAACGCGATCCAATCTGTTCGCAAGCCCCACTTTGCTATCATAGGCTTTTTGATTTAAGGGTACAAATGGTTTTATTTCGCATATTATTTACTTTTTTCCCGCTACTGCTTCTTGGTGGAATCCGTGTACCGGTACACGTCTCTGCCACATTTATTCAAAAAGTCACTACGCCGAAGAAAAAGGTCGTACGCTATACCGGAGAGCTTCTCCTGAACCGCTCGCGTGAGTTTCGATGGCGCTATAAGACCCCTACTAAGCGCGAAATCTGCGGGGATGGGGATCGGATACGGGTGATCGATCATCGACTGCAACAGGTGGTAGTTTACAAGGTGGGTAGCTTACTGGATCTGATGCAACTGCTCAAACGAGCCAAACAATACCGGGGGGATCTGTACGTCACACGATATCACGGAGTTCAATACACACTCAAACTTGACCCCAAAGGGCAATTGGAGCAAATCGCCTATAAAGACAACATGGACAATGTTGTAAATATCCATTTCCACAATGTCCATTATGGGGATGTCCCTTTTTCGGCAAAGCGCCTGCGCTGCCCTGTACCTAAAACCTATGATGTGATTGAGGGGTAGGTGGATGTCTTCGTCATGGTTTGACCTTCTCAGCAGTGTGGATACGATGGTGGTTGGGAGTATTGTCGGTTCGGTGATTTTGGCATTCGTCCTTGTCGTTGCCGTCTTTTCCCTCAAGATAAAAGCGCTCCAGGATCACCTGGAAGAGATGAAGGAAACGATTGCTGAGCGGGATCATCGCATCCAAAGCGATCAGGAGAAGTTGACGATCGCCCACCGGGAGGCTTCAGATTCTCAGACGATCATGGAGCACTTCCAGCGGCAGGAAAAGCTACTTATAAAAGAGACAATGGTGCTCCGAAAAGAGTTGAAGGAGGCACAAGAGGAGGCAAAGAGACTTCGTCTCGAAACCACCCGCTTATCCGAGGAGAAACATGCACTGGAAAAAACCATCGAGACATTTCGGGACGATTTGAATCAGGCAGATTCTGAAGTGGAGGCGGCACGCAAACGCAATGAATTTTGGATCGCGCAGATCGCAGAGCTCCGTACCAAGCACGAAGCCCTCAAGCATAAACTCACTATGCAGGAGGAGCGTACAAAATGACCCCTTTGCAACTGGATACATTTGGTGTCATTGGTGAGGAGCTTCAAAATGAGTTTGAAACGCATGGCACCATCGTTGCGTTTGATCGCAAAGAGTTGCCGTTTGACTACGACGATACCCTTCGGTATTTTTTTATCTTCCTCAGCGGCAAGGTCAAAATCTTCCAAATGAATCTGAACAACGCCAAAGAACAGACGATTTATCTGATGAGTCGGGGGGATATGTTTGACACGGTTTCTCTGCTTGATGGGCAGACGCATGAGGTGATGGTAGAAACCCTCGAGGCGGGGAGCGCTTTGCGCCTGCCCATCGGCAAAGCACGGGAGTGGATGTACGACTATCCGGTCTTCGGGGAAATCATCCTCAAGTATGTCGCTCGTCAATTACGCCAGGTGGAGGAGTTGGCGACCGACCTGACGCTGTTTGATACTCAGGAGCGTTTGTTGAAACTTATTGTTCAAAATATGGAGCGCAAGGATGCGCAGGGACACGGGATCCTTGACGGTCTCTCCCATACTGAACTGGCCAACCTTATCGGTACGGTACGCCATGTCGTCGATCGTCACATGAAGAAGCTCAAGGAGGAGGGAGTGCTCGAAAATACCCGCAAGAAGATTACGCTCAAAAACCAAGAGAAACTGCTTGAGCGGATCAAAAACCTCATCTGATCTTCTAATCTCTCATCTTGTAAAACTCCCGCCGAAATTCAGCAAACCTTCCCGCTATGATCGCCTCCCTCATCTTCTTCATTAACTCTTGGTAATAGTGCAAATTATGGATCGTTCCCAGACGGAAGTACGTGAGCTCCCGTGCACGGTAGAGATGCCGGAGATAACTGCGAGAGTAGTGGCGGCAGGTGTAGCATCCACACTCAGGATCGATAGGGGTCTCGTCGGTGGTGAAGGTGGACTTTTTGATGTTGATTTTACCAAAGTGGGTAAAGAGCGTGCCGTTGCGGGCGTTGCGGGTGGGCATGACGCAGTCGAACATATCGACCCCACGGGCGACATTTTCGACGAGGTCTTCGGGGGTGCCGACCCCCATGAGGTAGCGAGGTTTGTCGGTGGGCATGAAAGGGGTCGTCCACTCGACGGTGTCGTACATTGCCTGATTGGGTTCACCTACGCTCAATCCGCCGATCGCAAAGCCATCAAAATCGAGTGCCGTGAGCTCTTCGGCTGATTGTTTGCGGAATCCCCGGTCGGTGCCCCCCTGGATGATGGCGAAGATGTTTTGATCTATACCGATCCCTTCGGACTGCTTTTGTCGGTGGTACAGGATGGAACGCTCCGCCCAGCGGGTAGTGCGCTCAATGCTCTCCCGGATCCGCTCCGGTTCAGCGGGCAGGGCGATGAGGTCATCAAGGATCATCATGATGTCTGAGCCAAGGTTGTACTGGATGTCGAGAACTTTTTGGGGTGTGAAATGGTGGGTGCTCCCGTCGAGGTGCGAGCGGAAGGTGATCCCGTCCTCAGCATACTTGACATTGTCCGAGAGGCTGAAGGCCTGAAACCCGCCGCTATCAGTCAAGAAGCTCTTGGGGAAGCGGGTAAACTGATGCAGCCCGCCCATTTGCGCTACTGTCTCATCGCCGGGGCGGAGGTAGAGGTGATAGGTGTTGCCGAGGATGATCTGAGGTTCGAGGTGGGTCTGCAGATCGATTGCATCGAGGGCTTTGACGGCTCCGACGGTGCCCACGGGCATGAAGACGGGAGTAGAGATAGTAGAGTGAGCCGTGGTCAGTGTCGCAGCACGCGCACCGCCATCGGTGGCATCGAGATGAAAATCCATGAGTTGTGATCCTGTCAAAAAAGTAGTGGTATTGTATCTAAAATGTAGTCTCTTAAAGGAGTTTAATTCCCTTGATGTACTTGAAATCTTTGGTATTGTAGGTCAAAAGTGCAACCCTTGAGACCAACGCCGTGGCAGCGACAAGACCATCCGGGATATCGAGTGTGTGGCTTTTGGCGTAGGTTTTGATGAGTTGGGTGGCGTGGGATGAGATGGTTTCGTTCAGGTGGATGATTTCGAAAAGAGATACAAACTTCTCCAGCTTGCTTATTTCGGCTTTGTTGCGTACTCCATAGTAAAGTTCCATCACGGTGATGGATGATATAGCAAGCGTTTGATTCAGGCTTTGGACGTGTTCGATTGTTTTGCGGTTGCCTTTCAATATCTCGATAAGGATGTTGGTATCCAGCAGGATCATTTCCAGGCGTCCCTTCGGATACTTTCCTGAGTAATGTCCCTTCCGCTCCACATGCTGGCAAATTGATCAAAATCACTTTTTTGGGGTTTTCCCCGTTTCTGTTTCAGATCCCGCTTGAGAGCATCACGGATGTAGGCAGAGAGAGAAACTCCCAGCGCATTGGCATGCGCCTTGATCTCCGCAAAAAATGGCTCTTCGAAATAGATTTGTGTTCGATGCATGCAGACCTCCTGTACACCATTATCATACATTACTATAGTAGAAAATGGATAAAATAATAATGGCAAATTAAAGTCTTCCTTAGTCTTTCATACTAAAATAGGTCAAAGGTTATTACTGCACCAATAAATAGTCTTTTCTGGTTCCATTATCTCCCGACATGGAACCAGTGAACGTTTGGGGGCTGGGTCGTTTTTTGTTACTGGAGTTATGGTACAATAACGTATGGCAGATATAGATGAAGTAAAACGTCTGAAACAGCATCAATACTGTCTATTCTCACACGTCATTTTCCAGTTTTATATCCTTGAGGAAAACCAGTAATCCCGTGAAAGCATAAAGGCTGAAAGTTGGACATCGGCTCCCCTTTTCTATTAAACATCTCTGCTCCGAAAGAGACATTCGATCAGGACAGTTTCCCTTTTAACATACCTGCATTTTCCGATGGAATCACCATCAAATTAGACACACCGGTCACTTTTTTTGTCGGCGAAAATGGAAGCGGCAAATCTACACTGCTTGAAGCACTGGCTGAGCATTGCGGGTTTCACGCTGAAGGCGGCAATAGAGATCATTACCGAGAAGTGTTCGAAGAGCGTTCCCCGCTGGCGCAAGCTTTGCGTTTATCCTGGTTTCCCAAAACCAATGACGGTTTTTTTATGAGAGCAGAGAGTTTTTTTGCGTTTACAAAGTACATCGAATCGGTATCGAATATGAGAGCATACGGAGGCAAAGCCCTCAGCCAGCAGTCGCATGGCGAGTCCTTTCTGGCTCTTTTTTCCAACAGGTTTGAGCAGGGGATATACTTGCTGGATGAACCCGAAGCCGCGCTTTCACCGCAAAGGCAACTGACTTTTTTGAGTATCATGCATCAACTGACATCTAGAAAAGATGCCCAATTTATCATCGCAACCCATTCGCCGATACTTCTTGCTTTTCCTGATGCGAAAATCATAAGCTTCGATGACAACTTGCAGGAGATTCATTACGAAGATACAGAGCACTATACCCTGACAAAAGATTTTTTAAATAAACCGGAAAAATATTTCAGGCATCTGTTTTCATAGAAGGATCTCAGTTTAAAAATTTGTATTGTTACAGAGAATAACTACGCAAAAAAAGAAATATATAAACCTTTTTGTTCATTACAATGGTTTATTTACGCTAAGGAGGCAGTGAACGTAATCGCCCTTTCCATAAATTAAGAGTTTACATTTTTACGATTATATTCTCGATATGGAACCAATGATATCCACCTATAAAGTAATGTAAACAATTAACACTAAAATAATGTAAACAGTGTATAATAAGCTAATGTAAAAAGGAAATAAGGAAAATTTTGAGCAACAAATTGTTAGCAAAAGCTCTTGAGGAGCTGCATCAACTGCAAAAACAGGGCAGCATATTCAGAAGCAGCGACTTCAGCGGTAAAAACAGGACTTACCTGAAAAAAGCAGGCTACATCAAGCCCATCATTCGCGGATGGTATCATCAATCACACCCTGCGGACAGAGACGGTGACAGCACGGCCTGGCATTCAGGATATTGGGAGTTTGTCGCAAAATATCTGCACGAACGATTCGGTGATGATTATTGTCTGAACCCTGAAATATCATTGCTGATCCACACCCGATACTCCATCATACCGAAGCAAATCGTAATCATCACAAAAAAAAGTTCCACGGCAAAAGTGACTTTGCCCCATAACAGTTCTCTGTTTATCTATCCTGAAAAAAAACGATTTCCCGATGAGACTGTCAGGGTAAACCATCTCAATATCTATACTCTGGAAGAAGCGTTATGCAGAGTAGGTATACGTTTTTTCAGGGACAATCAGGAAGAGATTGAGATAGCTCTGAGTATGATAAAAGATATCTCCGGCGTACTCAACATACTGCTGACAAGAGACAGGATGGATGATGCGGCAAGCCGGATATGCGGTGCTTTGAAGTTGGCAGGCAGAGAAGAGGATGCCTTGCGGTTAAAACGCGTTTATGAAACGACTACCTTCAAGCCTGTATCGACTGCAAATCCATTTGATAAGCAGGAACCGTTTCTGGTGTCATCAACAAAGCACAACCCCTATTCGCTTCGTCTGCAAAGTATCTGGACAAAATACAGCACGATCATAGCATCCATGGATATCAACCCGAAAAAACAAAAAACACCTATTGACATCGAAAAGATCATCGAAGATATGGAAGAGAAATATCAGGCGGATGCCTATCACTCTTTGTCCATCGAAGGGTATCAGGTATCGCGGGAGCTTATCGATAAAGTCTCCAGCGGGAAATGGAACCCCGCACAAAACCGTGAAGACAAAGATATCAAAAATGCTCTGGCAGCGAGAGGATATTATGAAGCATTTGAAACCGTGAAACAAACCATTATCCACTCCATACAAAAGGGTGAAGAGATAACCCGGAAGCTCGCAGCAGAACACCATAAATGGTATCATCAGCTGTTTGCTCCCAGCGTACGAACCGGCATCATAGAAGCAAAGCATCTGGCAGGATACCGAACGCATCAAGTGTATCTGCGTGGTTCACAGCATGTACCTTTTCCCAGAACAGCTGTCGTAGATGCCATGGAGACTTATTTTGAGCTGCTTGAAAAAGAACAGGATCCCATAGTGTGTGCCATTCTGGGGCATTTTGTATTTGGATTTATCCATCCGTATATGGACGGCAATGGCAGGATGGCTCGTTTTGTTATGAATGCTATATTCGTTTCCAACGGCTATCCGTGGGTCGTAATCAAAGTAGAAGATCGCAATACCTACATGCAGGCATTAGAGCGTGCAAGTGTCGATGGAGATATCAAACCTTTTGCTCGATTTGTTCTGGAAAATTGAAGAATGAGAATATACAATCTCCTGGTTCTATTATCTCCCGATATGGAACCTGTGAACCTTACGCAAACACACCATTAACACATTTGCGATAAAATATCCCAAAAATTCCAGCAAGGACACCGCCGTGGTCGTTCCCATCGCACTCACTTCATCTGCTCCCGTTACCTATGACATCACCATCGACACGCTTCCCGGGCTGACCTTTGACCGCAAAGTGGCGATCGTGACCAATCCCACCGTATCACCATTGCATCTCGACTATGTATTGGAGCGGATTGATGCGCCGCATATCGAGGTGATCGAAGTGCCGGATGGAGAGGAGTACAAAACCCTCGAGACCGTCGAGGGGATACTGGAACGGCTCTTTGAGGCGCGATTTGATCGCAAGAGTCTGTTGATCGCCCTTGGGGGTGGGGTGATCGGAGACATGACGGGATTTGCGGCGAGTGTGTATCAGCGGGGGATTGGGTTCGTCCAGATCCCGACGACGCTGCTGAGCCAAGTCGATGCGAGTGTCGGAGGTAAGACCGGGGTCAATAACGCCTGGGGGAAGAACCTCATCGGTGCTTTTTATCAACCCGAAGCGGTCTACATCGATCCCCATTTCCTTGGCACCCTTCCGAAGCGTGAATTTGCCGCTGGGGTGGCCGAAGTGGTCAAGATGGCGGTGATGTTTGATGCGGAGTTTTTTCGCTTCCTTCAGACCCACGATCTTCGCACCCCCGAAGCGATCCGTGAAATGATCCGCCGCAGCGTTACCCTCAAGGCCGACGTGGTCAACCAGGATGAAAAGGAGGCCGGTATCCGTGCCGTACTTAACTATGGTCATACCTTCGGTCATGTTGTCGAAAATGAGACTGACTATACTACGTATCTTCACGGTGAAGCGGTCGCCATCGGGATGGTGATGGCCAACGAACTGGCACAGCGACTCGGACTCCTCTCTGTCGAAGAGGCGGAGGCGATCCAGGATGTGCTTGCGGCGAACGGACTGCCGACGACATACCAGGTTGTCGATGTGGAGGGTTTTTATGAGCATTTCTTCCTTGATAAGAAGAGCAACCGGGGGGCAATCACCTTCATTCTCCCCGGAGGGCGGATCGGTACCCATGTAGTGCGCAACGATCTCGACCCTCAGGCTGTCAAAGATGCACTGGCGGTGTTTGGAGGCGGGCAATGATCCGGGTCTTGTTTGTCCTTGTTCTCTTGATGACCAGCGGCGGGCTGTCCGCAGCCGGAGCTCCGGCAGAAGTGAACGGAACGGAGGTTGAGACCGCTCCCCCTGCACCAACAGCCCACAATACATTTGTAGCCGAAAAACTCAAGAAATTACGTGCAGAGTATGATGCGATCGAAAAAGAGGAAGGCAAAGGGAACGTTTGGTCGAAGATCTACAGCAATTACACCACCTATCAAGATCTCCGCAAGCGTTTTGACAAGCTCTCCAAACGAATCTACATCTTGACAAACACCAAAAAGAAAACACCCGAAGAGGAGAAAGAACTTCACAACGCACAACTTGAACGGGAGACGCTTCGGGGAAAACTGCAACTGCTGAAGGAGTATCGGGACAATCCCTTTGAGAAACTCCTCACACCCCCCAAGGTCGATACCCCGCCTGCTATTGGCAATCCATTTGCGATCATCAACGCTATCTCGTACAAGAAAAAGCTCAAAAGCGACCAAAGCGCCTATGCTGCTGTCCATGCCGATCTGCTCAAGGTAATCGACCGCCTCAAAGAGAAATCCCACATCCTCAAGCAAATGATTTCACTCGATCTTACCAACAAAGCGTTGCACGCAAAATTGAATGCGATTGAGCAGGAGATGGAAGCCCTCAAGCCAGTAGAGGAGATCTTCAAAACCACCGAAGGGGTGTACGCCAAGAAGATCGATGAAGCGCGGATCAAGGTCGACAGCGATATCCGCCGGGAGATCAGCAAAGCGCTCCTAATTATGATCGTAGTGATAGGGTTCTTCCTCCTGTTCCTTGCTGCCAAATTTCTCATTCAGCGTTACATGTCCAAGAAGGAGAGCTTCTATCTCATTAACAAAGCCCTCAACTTCATTTTCCTCAACGTCGTAGTGCTCATCCTGCTGTTTGCCTACATCGAAAACGTCAGCTATCTCGTGACGATCCTCGGGTTTGCCTCCGCCGGTATCGCCATCGCGATGAAAGATTGGTTTATGTCGATCCTCGGGTGGTTTGTGATCGTCATCGGCGGGAGCGTGCATGTGGGGGATCGGGTCAAATTTGTCCGTGACGGGGTGCAGTATGTGGGGGATATCGTGGATATTTCACCGCTGCGAATGACCATGCAGGAGGATATCACCCTCACGTCGTATATGGTCAACCGCCGGTCAGGGCGGATTATCTTCATCCCTAATAATTACGTTTTTACCGACATGATCGCCAACTACTCCCATGCTGGGCTCAAAACCGTGTGGGACGGGATCGACTTTACGATCACGTACGATTCAAATGTCACCAAAGCAGCAGGCATCGCCAAGGAGATCGTCAAAAAATACTCCAAAGGGTACACCGACATCACCCGGAAACAGCTCAACAAACTCCGCAAAAGCTACCACCTGAAAAACACCAACGTCGAGCCGCGTATCTACACGTTTATCGAGCCTTACGGGGTGAAGATCAGTGCCTGGTACATGACCAACGCCTTTGCGACTCTGACGCTGCGCAGCACCATCTCGATGGAGATCCTCGAACGGATTTCCCGTGAAAGTGACATAGAGATCGCCTACCCGACTCAGTCGCTCTACGTCAACAAACATATCCCTGCCCCCTCGGAGACATCCGAAGAGCATCCACTCGATGCCGACCCGAGAGATTACGTCTGATGCCCGGTCAGCGTGTCTATTTCAAGACCTTCGGGTGCCGAACCAATCAGTTTGACACGCAGGTGATGCGAACTCGACTGAAACATTTTGTTGTAAGTGAGGGGGAAGAGGATGCCGACACCATCGTCGTCAACTCCTGTACCGTGACCAACGGTGCCGATGCTTCGGTGCGCAACTACATCCGATCTGCCCGCCGCAAAAATCCCGATGCCCGTATCATCCTCGCCGGGTGTGGCTCTCACTCCAAAGGGGAGAGCCTTTTTGAAGCCGAGGAGGTGTTTGGGGTGATGGGGCACTCAGAGAAAGAGCAGATCGATGCACTCCTCCTGCGCGAAGAGCGTTTCTATGAGATTGGAGATCTTGCACACGTTGACCAGACCATTGTGACGGAGTTTGTCGGTAAATCCCGGGCATTTATCAAAGTGCAGGAGGGGTGTGATTTTGCCTGCTCATACTGCATCATCCCCTCAGTACGCGGCGGGGCACGCTCATATCCACTCTCTCAAATCGAAGAGCAGGTGCGGGTACTCTCAGCCAATGGTTTCGGAGAGTTTATCCTCACCGGTACCAATGTGGGCAGTTACGGGCAGGATATTGGCACCTCGATGGCCAAGCTGCTTCAGCGTCTCTCCCGCCTGCGTGGTGTACGGCGTATCCGGATCGGAAGCCTCGAGCCGATCCAGATCGACGCGGCCTTTCTTGAGCTCCTTGATGAGCCGTGGATGGCACGCCACCTGCATATCGCCCTCCAACACACCAGTGATGCGATGCTTGAGCGGATGAACCGACGCAATGCGTATGCCTCCGACCTGCGCCTCTTTGAGCACCTTGCCGAACGGGGGTATGCGTTGGGCACCGATTTCATCGTAGGGCACCCGGGTGAGGGGGAGGCTCAGTGGCGCGAAGCGATGGAGCGGATCGAGCGGTTGCCGCTGACCCATCTCCATGCTTTCACCTATTCACAGCGGGACGGTACGGCTTCAGCGGATATGCGTGACATTGTACGCGGCGACATCGCCAAAGCCCGCCACCGGGAACTGAGTGAAAAAATTGCGCAGAAGAATTATGCCTTTCGCCAAGCCCATGCGCACGATTTGGATGTATTGGTCGAGGGGGGCAAAGATGGACTTTACAACGGTCTCGATCAGTATTTTAATCGCATTCACATCCACTCCACAGAGGATCTTGTGGGCAATTGGGTGAGGGTGGAGGAGGCGGAGGTTTCTGATGCGGGGAATCGGGCAGAGTTGAGAGATATTTCGTAGGGGCATCTTTTCAGAGGCTTGGACTTCAGTCCAACCAAACGCGATAGCGTTACGGGGTTAGTCTTTGTTCCGGCGAGCTGCAAATGGAGCAAGTAAAGTTCCTCTTAAGGGAATATTCTCTATACTCCACTCATGAATGTCATCAGCAAACGAACCCTTGTGCAGTTTTATGAGAAAAATCCCCAAGCCAAAACAGCACTTGAGGTGTGGCACAGTGATGCACGAAAAGCCCTTTGGCGCACACCTGAAGAGATCAAGCGAATCTATCCCCACGCCTCGTTTCTGCGAGACAATCGTGTGGTGTTCAATATCAAGGGAAACAACTATCGACTCATCGTCCATATCGATTATCTTCGTAAGATTGTGCGGGTCAAGTTTATAGGCACCCATGCTGAGTATGACATGATAAACGCCGAGGAGGTATAACATGCAGATCAAACCCATCCACAACGAAGCCGATTATGACCAGGCGCTTGAGCGCGTCGACGAGCTTATGGAACTCAATCCTGCACCCGGTACACCGGAGAGTGATGAGCTGGAGATTTTGGCAATGCTCATAGAGAAATACGAAGAAAAAGCCTGGGCGATTTCTGAACCTGATCCGATCGAAGCGATCAAGATACGGATGGAGCAAATGAACCTCAAGCAAAAAGACCTCACCCCCTACATCGGTAACAAAAGCAAAGTTTCCGAAGTTCTCAATCGCAAAGTCGGCCTCTCTCTCAACATGATCTACAACCTTGCCAAAGGGCTCAACCTGCCGTTGGAGACACTGGTACGACCGAGTCGATAACGGGTCAAAATCCCTCCATCTTAACGGGGCTAAAGCCCCTGCTCCTGTAGATGTGAGTTCTTTCACACGAGGGAACAGCATCGCTTTAATTTTCATTTAATCATTATTGTATATAATAACCATATACAAAAGGGAGAATATGGAGTTCGAATGTTTGGATGTAGAGGCATTGACAGGTTTTGACTGGGACGATGGTAACGTCTACAAGAATGAGAAAAAACACGGACTCAACTACAAGAAGATCGAAGAGATTTTTTTCAACGAACCTCTGATTGTTGTTGAAGATTATATTCATTCTGTGGATGAGTGCCGCTGTGTTGCCTTCGGCAAAGACGATGAAGGTGTCAAAATCATGGTGGTCTTTACCACACGAGATGACCGCATACGGGTAATCTCGGCTCGTGAAATGACGAAAAAGGAGAAAACGTTTTATGAAAACAACAAAAACAATCCCTACCTTTAAAGATGAAAACGAAGAGCGGCTCTTTTGGGAATCGCATGACGCGACGGAGTATCTCGATACGACACAAGCCCGAGCCGTACGCTTCCCCAACCTGAAAAAAACAACACGGAGCATCTCCATACGCCTGCCGGTCGATATGATCGACGCACTGAAAGTCAAAGCAAACAGCATGGACGTGCCGTATCAGTCGTTGATCAAGATGATGTTGAATGAAGGGCTGCGAGCTTGATGCGCCCGTGGGGCGGAACTAGAGAGGACACGCCTTCCGTCGTGTTTAGTGGGACTGAAGTCTCAGCCCCCTTTGCCCTTTTATATGTTGCTGATGATCTTCTTCGGATATAGCTACATGAACGGATGCCCCAGTCCGGGACTGTAACATATTTGCCCTCTTTGGGTACAATATCACACAAAAATCAGGAAGGAGTTGCTATGACTAATATCGTTATGACCGGATGCAGCACCGGGATCGGATTGACCACTGCCAAGTACCTCAAGGATCGCTTCATCCGTGTCTACCCCACCGCACGCAAGATCGAAGATGTAGAGATGTTACGGGGATTGGGGTTTGAGAATGCGATGCAGTTGGATGTACGCAAACCCGAACAGATTGAAGCCGTCATCAATACCGTTTTGGAAAAAGAGGGGAAGATCGATGCGTGGTTTAACAACGCTGGCTATGGTCAGATGGGAGCGGTCGAGGATGTCCCAACCGAGGCACTTCGGGAGCAGTTTGAGACCAATGTTTTTGGACTGCATGAGTGTACCCGCCAGATTGTCCCGGTGATGCGCAAGCAAGGCTATGGTAAAATCATCCAGCACTCCTCGGTGCTTGGGCTTATCTCCCTTCCATACCGAGGGAGTTACAACGCCAGTAAATACGCCATCGAGGGGCTCACCGACACGCTCAGATTGGAGCTAAAAGGGACGAAGATTTACCCTGTCCTCCTCAATACCGGTCCCATCACCAGCCGCTTCCGGGAGACGGCAATCGCTTCGCTGGATCGGATCGATACCGAGGATTCCGTCTTCCGGGAGAAATACGAAGCCTCCCGCAACGGTACCGCCAAACGGGTTCCGTTCAACGAAGGGCCTGAAGCCGTAGCACGGGTGGTTTACCGCATCCTCGCCGATGAACATCCACGCCCCCGCTACTACATCACCAAAGCTACCTATCTGCTCGGATATGCCAAACGGTTGTTGAGTTCGGCGTGGTTGGATAAGGTGCTTTTAAGGGTGTAAAGGGTGCGCAATAGCGTACAGTGTATTGGTTATTGGTATATTGGGGATGCGGCTTCGGCCGCATAAATGGGACTAAAGTCCCAGCCCCTTTTGGGATTGCGGTCTTTTCCGGGGCTTGGACTTTGGTCTAACAAAACGCGTCAGCGTAACGTAACGTAATACTTAGCACGTAACACATAACACGAATAAAAGGATTCAACATGGACACAATAAAAATTGGCGTCGTCACCACCAGTGACCGGGCGTATGCAGGCATCTACGAAGACATCTCCGGCAAGGCGATCATGGAGGTGATGGGGGAGTATCTCCAAAACGAGTGTGAATACGAATACCGCTGCATCCCCGATGAGCAACCGCTCATCGAGACGACCCTTGTTGAGCTTTCGCGGGACAAAAAATGTGACCTTATCGTCACCACCGGCGGTACCGGTCCGGCTCCACGGGATGTGACCACCGAAGCGACCCTCAATGTCTGTCAGAAGATCCTCCCCGGGTTTGGCGAACAAATGCGTGCCGCCAGCCTCCAGCACGTCCCCACGGCGATCCTTTCCCGTCAGACGGCTGGGATCTGTAACGGCGCACTCATCATCAATCTCCCCGGAAAACCCAAGGCGATCCGCGAGTGCCTCGATGCGGTATTCCCCGCCGTGCCGTACTGCATCGATTTGATTGGAGGCTCATACATGCAGACCGATGAGACGGTCATCAAAGCTTTCCGACCCAAAGCAAAATAGATAAGGATATTAAAAAATATGAATATCGAATTTATCGAAAAAAAATTTGACGAGATTTACGCAGAGCTGACTCGCGAAGTGATGGCCGTCCTGCACGATGAGTCACTCGACAAAAAGCAAACCAATCTGAGGATGAAACCGTTGACCAATACCAAGCAAATCCTCGAAAACGCCATTGACAGCATTAAATTGGTGCAGCGAGTAGGGGATGAGGCGATTGAGAGGGGGTAAACGCTCCCTTTGGTTCTCTTTCCCCCGTTTGCTACAGTTTCACTCCTCCATCATTCCAAAAATAATGGAGCTCCTTGATCCTCAAAATAATCCCAAAACACCATTATAACTTCTATATTAACAATCAGTTAAGAATTTAGGAATATAATTCAATTATCTTAACAAGCCCGGACTCAATAAGATAGATACAAAATAGATAATAATAGGAGCCATTATGTGGAACTGGAATACCCATATCTCAGCTGAGATGACTATCAACAAGAATCTGGTGGCACGCTTTAAAAAGTATGCCAAAATCAGTGGAACGGCCTTTATCCTCCTCGGAGCGGTCGGGATTTTCTTCCCGACCTTCATGACGATGACGACGCTGGCGTTTGTTTCGTACCTGATGCTCTTCGCCGGATTCTTCGCCGGATGGATGACGTGGACGAGCAACCGCCATGACTGGGCGGGCTGGCTCAAGAGTGTGCTGCTGGTGATGGTGGCGATCTTTATGATCTTTTACCCGGTTCAAGGGGCTGCGACGCTGGGGATGCTCTTTGCGATCTACTTTTTCATGGATGCCTTTGCCGAGTTTGGTCTGGCATTTTCATTGCGCCCCCAAAAAGTATGGTGGCTTTGGCTGTTCAATGCGATCACGTCGTTTGTCCTCGGTGTGATCTTCGTCGCCGGTTGGCCGTTTAGCTCACTGTACCTCGTCGGTCTCTTCGTCGGTATCAGCCTCTTCTTTGACGGGATTGCTTTGCTCTCGGGAGGGATTTTCCTCGATGAAGTCGAAACAAACAAGAATAAGTAGCTTGTAACATGGAACAGAAAAAAGCCTTCGGTTTTTGGAGTGCGGTGTTTCTCGGGATTGGTTCGATGGTGGGGGCGGGGATCTTCGTCCTCCTGGGTGAAGCGGGAGCCATCGCGGGCAATCTTGTGTGGATCTCCTTCCTTTTTGGAGGGATCATCGCTCTGTTGAGCAGTTACTCATTTGCCAAGCTGGCGGTGGCGTATCCCAGTCGGGGCGGCATGGTCGAATACCTTGTGCAGTGTTACAACGAGGGAGTGTTTTCCGGTTCCGCCTCGGTGCTGGCCTATCTCTCGGCGATGGTGGCCATCGCCATGGTGGCCAAGACCTTCGGAACGTACGCAGCGATGCTCACCGTCGGAGCCGACAGTCCCCTCTGGGCTGATGGTTTTGCGGCGGGGATTTTGATCGTCTTTATGCTGATCAACCTAGCCGGAAGCGCCCTCATCGCCCGCAGTGAGAACCTCATCGTCATCACGAAACTGACCATTATCACGCTGTTTGCGGTGATGGCTCTTTTCTACATCCGACCGGAGCTTCTGAGTCTCAAAGATGCTCCACCGGTACTCAACGTCTTCTCCTCCATCGCGTTGACCTTTTTTGCCTACGAGGGATTTCGGGTCATCACCAATGCGGCAGAAGATATGCCCGATCCAAGCAAACTGATGCTCCGATCGATGAGCACCGCTATCCTGCTGGTGATGGCACTCTATGTGCTGGTCACGTTTGCCGTCTTTGGTAACCTGCCGCTGCCGGAAATAATCAAAGCACAGGACTATGCACTCGCCGAAGCGGCCAAACCGGCTTTTGGGCAGATGGGCTTTACGATCATGGCGATTGCTGCTTTGATTTCAACCGCTTCGTCGATCAACGCGAGCCTCTATGCCGTGACCAACATCACCTACCAAATGGCGGTCAACGGTGAACTCCCCAAAGTCTATGAACGCAACGTCTGGCACAGCACGCAGGGATTGGTCGTGAGTACGATCATTTTGATTGGGTTTGTCCTCTTTTTGAATCTGACGCAGATTGCGGCGATCGGATCGATCTCGATCTTGTTTATCCACATGCTGGTGCACATCGGGCATCTGTTCAAGATCGAAAAGACCGGTGCGTCACGCTTGATCGTGGTGCTGGCCATCATGGGAACACTGACGGCTATCGTCCTGGCTTTGAACTACACCTCGAAGCATCTGCCCGGAGTGGGGTATTATCTCGCCGGAGGTTTTCTGTTGGCGTTTGCGATT
>JALVWV010000051.1 GCA_027023145.1 Campylobacteraceae bacterium
TTGTTTGTCGACCGATTAGCGGTGGTGCGCCTGCTTCATTGTCGTACGATGCGATTAGTGGCATCATTCGTGATGCACTGCACTACCATGGTGTCGTTATAACAGATGATCTTCAGATGCGGGCGATTAGCAAGCAGTATACCCTAAAGGAGACAATCAAGCGAGCCATAAATGCGGGGAACGATTTGTTACTTTTTGGTAATCAACTCAGTCGGAAAAACAAAGTCCATCTAACACAATTGATCAAGACAGTACGAGCACTACTGCATGAAGGGGCAATCGGCGCAAAATCGATCGTGGATGCCAACCGACGTATCAACAAGATGAAAAGGAGACTGAAACGATGACCATAGCTGCTATTGATGTCGGTCTCAAGCGGATCGGAGTGGCACTTTGTCTCGATGGGACAACCGTACTCCCTCAGCCAGCAATCCTGCGGCGCAATCGCAATCAGGCGGCGCGGGATGTCCGAGATTTTCTTGTCGAGTGGCAGGTAGATACGTTGGTTGTAGGTCTTCCGCTTGGCGGAAGTAGCGAAGCAGAGATGGAGCGGCGGATTCGTCACTTTGTTGGTTTGCTGGAGCTGCCGGAGGGGACTGAAGTGCATTATCAAAACGAGGCAGGTTCGTCGGTCGAAGCCAAAGAGCAGATGGCAGGAGTCGTACGTCAGAAGCGGGATGGGCGGATTGATTCACTGGCGGCGAAGATTATCTTGGAGCGGTGGTTGGGTACGCAAAAGGTGCCTAGATGATCAGCTGAGGGTCAGGCGGAAATAGAGGTTCTCCTCTTCATACTCGATTCGCTCACCAAGGATGGTGACAATCGAACTGAACGTATCGAAAAACTCTTCATCAAGCGGCGTCTCTTCCAGTGTGTATTTTCCGAGAAATTTCATCAGGGTATTTTTGACATCTCCGAAACTTTTGACGAAATCTTCAGCCATGTTTCGTGTTCGCTCATCGACGTCGGCATCGCGGAGCAATTTAAAAAATTCAATGTCTTCGCTGACGATGTGATCCATCCCGATTTTGCTGAAATCCTTGAGGTATTTTTTGGCACGATGGTGTTCACCTTTGGCATATTCGCCAAGAACCTTGTGTGCGAGCTCGACCATCTTGACGTGCTCACTTTTCCATTTTTTGACCATCTTCTGATTTTTTGATTGAAAAAGACCTGAGAGCATCTTTTTGTCCTTATTTTTTAATCGGTCTCATAGTATAACATCTTTTTGCCAAAAAAGAAATCATATCGCTTGATTTAAAACTCCGAAGCAAGCACGGCTTCCATCCCCTCTTTGTTCAGGATGCGGATGAGGTTGGAGGAGCCGCTTTTGCCGGTGGTCGATCCGATGGTGACGACGAAGCGCTTGTCCTCAGGGATGCGGTGTTCGTCGAGGAGCTTTTTGACAAAGAGGTAGAGGAGTTTGGTCGGGTTGCGGATTGGCTCCATCACAAAGAGCGGTCGTACACCCCAGATGAGGTTGAGGCGGCGGTGGGTGGCCAGTGAGTGGGAGACGGCGTAGATGCTCTGCCTAGGGCGGTACTTTGAGAGGGTTTGGGCACTCATGCCGGAGGTGGTAAAGGGCACCAAGGCTTCCTTGTGGAGGTTTTTGGCCAGCTCGACGGCGGATTTGGAGACGGCGTCGGATTCGTCGTGGGTGGGGTAGTCTTTGTAGTAGGGGTAATCCTTTTCGACGTCTTTGATCGTGTCATGCAGGACGGTGACCGCTTCGACCGGGTAGCGACCGACGGTGGTCTCGTCGCTGAGCATCACCGCATCGGTGCCGTCGTACACGGCATTGGCAATGTCGCTCACTTCAGCACGGGTGGGGTAGGGGTTGTCCTTCATTGAGGTGAGCATCTGGGTGGCGGTGATGGAGGGTTTGTTCATGGCGTTGGCGACGTGGAGGATGTGCTTCTGGATGCGGGGGAGACGGGTGACGCCAAACTCTGCCCCCAGATCCCCCCGGGCGACCATGACACCGTCGCACAGTTCCAGGATTGCTTCAAGATTGGTGATCGCTTCCCCCGTCTCGATTTTGGCAATGACGAAGGGGGCAAAATCGTGTGATTTCATGACCGCTCTGGCTCTATGGATGTCTTCGGTTGTCTGGACAAAAGAGAGGGCGACGATGTCAATGCCGTGCTGCGCCCCGAAAGCGAGATCGGCTTCGTCTTTGGGGGTGATGGCCGAGATGGCGAGGCGGGTTTTGGGAAAATTGACCCCCTTGCGGGAGGTGAGTTCGCCGTCGTTGAGGAGTTCGAGAGTCAGCGTGTCGGCGTCTTTGGCTGTGACACGGGTCTGGAGGGTACCATCGGCAAAGAAAACTTCCTCTCCGACATGCACCATATCGATAATTTCCGGATAGGAGAGATCGAGTGTATAAGGATCGGCGTGGGGTGCTTTGCTCAAACGCAGGGTATCACCCCGCTTGAGCCGCAGCACCCCGTTGATCTCCCCAATGCGCACTTTGGGGCCGGAGATGTCTTGGAGGATAGCGACTTCGGTGCCAGTGCGCTGTGATGCTTCGCGGATTTTCCGGATGTTCTCTGCGTGGGTGGGGTGATCCCCGTGGGAGAAGTTGAGCCGGAAGACGTTGACGCCAGTTCGGATAAGGGTCTCGATCATCTCCGGTTCGGAGGTGGCCGGCCCGAGGGTGACGACAATTTTTGTTTTGCGCATGGTAAACTCCTGTGTTGGGTCTACGCGATTATCTCCTAAATTGTGTTAGGGGTGGCTGGATAGTTACAAGATTACTATCTTCCCCTCTTTACTTCTTTACTTTAATATAGTAAAATACATTTTACTTAATAATAAGGATATCGTAAAATGCAGAATATCTTAGAGCAAGCCAGACAATTGTATCGCTTGAAACGGAATCAAAAATTACCCAAGTACAAAAGGGCTTTGCTTCATAAAGTCCATGCTTCAAAATCGAAAATCGTCGGACTTTATGGCAGTCGGGGGGTGGGGAAAACTACACTGCTTCTGCAGTTACTAGCAGGGCTAAAATACAATGAAAATGAAAAATTGTACATCAGTTGTGATCATCCTCTCTTTTATGAAATATCGCTTTTTGATTTTGTCGAGGCATTCTCCAGATTTGGCGGAGAGGTGATCGTCATCGATGAGATTCACAAGATCAGAGATTTTCAAACACAGATCAAGCTGATGTATGATTTCCTGGATACTAGGGTGTACTTCAGCGGCAGCAGTGCCGTGGAGCTGACCCAAGCCGATTTTACACGAAGGTATGCGATGTTTCATCTGAACATTTTGTCATTGAGAGAATTCATCGAAATGAAAGAGGGGATTGCTCTGCCCGATTTTGATCTCAAACAGATCCTGACTGAACATGAGACCATCAGCCATGAGGTTATCGATGCCTTGCCTGTCAAAAAGATTTTGAAATATTTCAAGGCGTTTGTCGATGCGGGGGTGTACCCCTACTATTTTGAAGATGAAACGAGCTATCTGGACAGGGTCAATGAGAACATCAATACCATCCTTTATACCGATCTGGTCAGCGTGACCAACATAGACAGCTCCAAAATCATCACGTTGAAAAAACTGCTTCTGGCTATCTGTGTGTCCACCCCTCTTGAAATTACGCTTGAGAAGCTGGCACAAAAGACAGGCATCACAAAACCGACGCTCTACAAATACCTTCATTATCTTTCCCGTGCAGAGCTGATGCACCATATCACGCATGAAGCGAAGCGGTACAGAAATCTCAAAAAACCCGACAAACTGTATCTAAACAACACCAACTTGTTTTCGGCGCTATGTTTCCAAAAAAATCTGGGGAATATCCGGGAAACTTTTTTTGTCAGCATGGTGTACAACGATCACAAGATCGAGTATACGGACAAGGGTGACTTTGTGATTGATGAAGCATACACGATAGAGATCGGTGGAAAAAACAAGGGGTTTGAGCAGATCAGAGATGTTCCGGATTCGTTTGTGGCAGCTGATGAGATTGAGGTGGGGTTTCGAAACAAAATACCATTATGGCTTTTTGGATTTTTGTATTGACTACTCTTAGAGTATCAACATCCCATCCCCATAACTGAAAAACCGATATCCCTTTCCGATCGCCTCTTCATAAAGTGCAAGGGTCTTTTCCCGTCCGATAAAAGCGGAGACGAGCATAATGAGGGTGCTTTTGGGCAGATGAAAGTTGGTCAGCAGGTGGGTGACACGCTGAGGC
>JALVWV010000052.1:0-3832 GCA_027023145.1 Campylobacteraceae bacterium
ATTTGTGGGTTGCGACGTAGGAGCTTACGAGTAGTAAGTGACGGAGGAGTCTCCCGCAAAGATGCGGGAAAGCAAGAGAAAAGACTATTTTCTGCGGAGTTCTTTGATACGGGCGGCCTTACCCTTCCGGTCACGCAGATAAAACAGCTTCGCACGACGAACCCGTCCACGGCGAACAACCGTAATACTCTCGATGCTGTCAGAATAAAGAGGGAAGACCCGCTCGACACCGACGCTGTTGGCGCCAATTTTGCGGACGTTGAAGGTGCGGCCGGTGCCTTCGCCACGGATGGCGATGCAGACGCCTTCGTAGTTCTGGATACGCTCTTTGTTGCCCTCTTTGATGCGGACAGCGACACGGACGGTGTCACCGGCGCGGAAATCGGGGATGGTTTTCTCGGCGAGTTGGGCTTTTTCGAAGCTCTCGATGTACTTGTTTCTCATAGTGTGCCTTTTGCTTTCTGGTATAGATCCGGACGGAAATATTGGGTTTTGTGCAGCGCCATGCGCTTTTTCAGGTCGGCAATTTTACTGTGATTTCCCTTTAGAAACTCTGAAACGATCCCGCGTCCGACATAGTCATCAGGCTTGGTAAACGACGGGGCTTCCAGCAGCGCCTCCTCGAAGCTCTCAACGGAGAGCGAATCGCTGTTGCCCAGCACCCCCGGGACATTGCGGCTGATCGCATCACAGAGCATCATCGCGGGCAATTCTCCGCCAGTGAGGATCGCGTCACCCACACTGAACACCTCATCAGCATGCATCTCGATGATCCGCTCGTCGATCCCCTCGTAGCGACCGGCGACGAGGACGATGTGGTCGTAGGAGGCGAGCCGTTTGGCATCGTTTTGGCGGAAGGGTTTGCCCACAGGGGTGAGGAAGATCACATGTGCCTCGGGTGAGCTTTTCTTGATGTGTGTCAGGACATCATCAAGGGGCTGCGGGGTCATCAGCATCCCGGCACCTCCGCCGATCATCGGCTCGTCCACCTTGTGGTGGCGGTTGGTGCTAAACTCCCGGGGGTTGAGTGTATCGATCTGCACGTACCCCGCTTTGATCGCCCGCCCGAGGATCGAGTGGGCAAAATACCCCTCGATCATCTGCGGAAACAGCGTCACAAACGAAAAGCGCATCAACTCGCCTCGAGGATCGCGTGGGCATCCACCACATCGATCGTTTTGGCTGCGATATCGACGTGCCGGATGTAGCGGGGGATGTAGGGGATGAGGAACGACGTGGGGCAACCGTTTTCGACCATCATCTCATCGGTGATGATCGAGAGATAGTCCGTATCGGTCAGACGGTCGATATCCTCGACGACACCGAGTGTCACACCGTTTTCGACCACCGCACACCCGATGATATCAAACCAGAAGTGCTCCCCTTCGGAGAGCTCCACTTCCGCTTTGGTCTTCTCGAGGGTACTGTAGAGTTTAGCGTTAGTGAGTTTCTTGGCGCTCTCCATCGAAGCATAGCCGACAAAACGGATGAGCCCCCGCGTGGGATTATATGCCTCGACGGTCAGTTCTCCCCGATTGGAGGCAAACACGGCTCCAGCTTTGAACTGTTCGGGAAAATCGGTATGGAGATTGAGTTTGAGATCGCCGTGGAGTCCGACGGTTCGCCCGATCTGGGCGATAAAAAAGGTTTCGGGGTTCATAGGATAGAGAGCTACTCGGCCGCTTTGACGTTGACCCGGTAGCTTTTGCCGCCTTTGGCTTTGCAGCCGGAGATGACGGTTTTGATGGCGTTGATCATGCGCCCTTCTTTTCCGATGAGTTTGCCCACATCGCTCGGATCGGCAAACAATGTGATCTCGTCCCCGAATTCATCCATCGGCTCGACGATAATGCTCAGCGCCTCGGGGTGGGTGGCGATCATCCGGGCATAGCTGATGACGAACTCTTGGACCATCGGAGTATCCTTGTCTTATTTGCCAGCGAGGCGCTTGACAGTGGGGCTCATTTGAGCACCGACGCTGAGCCAGTAGTTGAGACGCTCTTCGTCGAGAGTAAGCTCTTTGTTGGCACTGACAGGGTTGTAGTGACCGATCGCTTCGATCCAGCCGCCATCACGACGCTTGCGGCTGTCAGTAACAACGATACGGTAAAAAGGCTTCTTCTTGCGTCCCATGCGGGTCATGCGGATAGTGGTCATGTTGATTCCTTGGATAAAATATTTAGCGTGAGTACTGACAACTGTTCCTAATGATAAAACACTCATCAATACTCAGAATTGGAGCGCGATTATACCATAGCGTATCTAAATGGAGTATTAAGGGGGATATTATGATAGAATTTTACACTCCAAATGCCGATCACCCAATAATGCGGCATGAAAAAGGCATTTCGCATGTTGAAAAAAATATTACTCCCCACCATTCTTCTCCTCCTGGCCTACGGTTTCTGGATCAGTTCAGAATTCAAAGAGATTGCGGCGGGGGTGGCAATCTTCCTCTTCGGAATGCTCGCACTTGAGGAGGGATTTCGGGCATTCAACGGCGGCGTACTCGAACGGATCCTCAAGGCTTCCACTGACCGTCTCTACAAAAGCATCGGATTTGGCTTCGTCAGCACGGCACTCATGCAGTCGAGCTCACTGGTCTCGGTGCTGACGATCTCCTTCATCGGTGCCGGACTGATCGGCCTGACACAGGGGGTCGGGATCATCTTCGGTGCTAACATCGGCACCACCACCGGCGCGTGGCTCATGGCCGGCTTCGGGCTCAAGGTACACATCGCCGCCTACGCCATGCCGATGCTGGTCTTCGGGGTGCTCTTGGTCTTCCAGAAATCCCGCGCCCTCAAAGGGATCGGTTACGTCCTCACCGGGCTGGGATTTCTCTTCCTCGGTATCCACTACATGAAAGAGGGCTTTGAAGCCTTCAAAGACGGTATCGACCTCGCTGCCTACGCCGTTCCGGGCTTCAAAGGGGTGCTGATCTACCTCCTCATGGGGATCATCGCCACCGTCATCATGCAATCCTCCCACGCGACGATCATCCTCGTCATCACCGCCCTCTCCGTCGGCCAGATCACGTATGAGAACGCCGTGGCGCTTACCATCGGCGCCAACATCGGGACGACCATCACCGCCATCATCGGATCGCTCAGTTCCAACATCGACGGCAAGCGGCTGGCCGGGGCGCATCTCATTTTCAACCTCGTCACCGCCATCGTCGCCGTTGCCATCCTCCACCCCTTCCTCGACGCCGTCACGGCGATCAGCGACGCACTCGGAATCGCCACCGACAACCACACCCTCCGTCTCGCCGTCTTCGACTCGATGTTTAAAATCATGGGAGTGGCCCTCTTCATTCCGTTTGTCAATCCCTTGGTACGCTTCCTCAAAACAACACTCCGGAGCAAAGAGGAGACCCCCCAAACCGTCCTCACCCCCAAATATCTCAACGACGCCGCTCTGGAGTTCCCGGCCACTGCATTCAAAGCCACCCTCGACGAATCCAAACGCCTCCTCAAACACGCCATGCGGATCATCGCCAAAGGGTTGGATCTCCCACGGGAGACTCTCTTCTCCGATACACCCATCGAAGAGGTCTTTGCCTCGTCTGGCTGCTGCCGACAGGTGGTCGACATCGAGGCCGACTACCGCACCCGGCTCAAGGAGGTGTATGCCGACATCGTTGAATTCGCCGTCAAAGGTCAGATGCAAACCGACGAAGAGTACTTCACAAGCTACGCCAATATCAAACTGGCCAACCGCAACATCATCGAAGCGGTCAAAATGACCCAACAGATGCAGATCAACCTCCGCACGTATCTCCACAGCTCCAATCCTCATATCAAGGAGCAGTACCTGAAAATGATCAAAC
>JALVWV010000052.1:3842-4195 GCA_027023145.1 Campylobacteraceae bacterium
ACACCAACAACATCATCAAGAGCCTGATCGTCTCCACCGGCGTCCTGTGGGTCGATCCGGGTGCCGATATCCGACTTTACCGCGAAGAGATTTTCCAGGAGGAGCCCGCATGATCATCGATTTTGATGACGCCACTTGAGCAGGGACTTCAGCCCCGTACAATGAAGCTCCATTATATGTATCATTTTAACGGGGCTAAAGCCCCTGCTCCTTAAAAGTACACGTTCTTTCATAGTCCCTGCAGCACGACGAGATGAAACCCTGTGGTATAATGCGGAAACGAAAGGAGCCCCCCATGCCTTCCTACGACCCCACAATCTTCCACCCCGATACCCCTTCCCCCGTCGGAGTCG
>JALVWV010000053.1 GCA_027023145.1 Campylobacteraceae bacterium
CATCATCCATGTAGAATTTGGCGATCCGATCCCCTACAAGGGGCGTGAAGATTTGCAGGAAGTGTATCGGGAGCAGTTTGGGTTGTAGGAAGAGCTTCAGGAATAGTTCTCAAACAGTGTTATATCCAGAAATCTGAAATCTTTTTTGTTGTGTGTCCATAACGGAATATCGTAGACCATACATGTTGCGGCGATGATGGCATCGTATACACTCATACCATGCGAAAGAGCGTATCGGTTCATGAGCCAAACAGAGAGATTCATGATCCCCTGATCGAGTTCAACGAGCTGGATACGTTTTAAAATCTGATTGAGCTTCTTCAGTTCACGTTTGTCGCGTGCTCCAGACAAAAATTCCAACTGGACGACCGCGTTGATTCGGGAACGATCGAGTATCTGAGAAGAAAGAGGAACCGTTCCGCGTGAATAATCGATAAGAATGCAGGTGTCGAGAAAAATCATCAGCGTGTTTGTCGTCGCAGGTCGTGAACGTATTTAGCACTGTTTTGGATATGGCTGTAGGGGCGGACATCAGCAAGATTTTCGTCGGCATCATCGACATCGGTCGGGATGTAAGTGTGGGAATGCTTCGCGGGATCTTTTTTTTCATAATACAACGGTTGTGTGCTCTGAAATGCATTGAGAAATTTTTTAAGAGCTTCGAGGGTCACGACCTCAATATCCTGTTTTTGCTGGCGGACAAAATGCTCCAAGCGCTTCTCGATCTCGGGATTGTCAATTTTTAGGATCAGGGACATAAGGACTCCTTTGGGACTATTATAACATAACCGATACGGTTACACAAACACCTCATCCAAAATCGTATTGACATATTCATTTGCTTTGAAGCGGATCAAGTCGTCCGGGGTTTCGCCAGTGCCGATGTAGTAGATGGGCATCTGGAGTTCGTCGGCGATGGTGAGCACCGCACCCCCTTTGGCGGTACCGTCGAGCTTGGTAATGATGATGCCGTCGATCCCGATGATTTCGTCGAAGGCTTTGGCCTGGTTGATCGCGCTGCTGCCTTGGGTGCCGTCGAGGATGAGGAGTTTGCGGTCGGGGGAGCCCGGAAGCGCTTTGTCGGCGATGCGGATCATTTTCTTGAGCTCTTCGGAGAGGTTTTTCTCGGTGTGCAGACGGCCAGCGGTGTCGATGATGACGTTGTCGACCCCTTTGGCGACAGCCGACTCGATCGCATCGTAGACCACAGCGGAGGGGTCGTGCCCCTGGCGGGTGGCGACGATGGGGATCTGGAGTTTGTCGGCCCAGCGGCTGAGCTGCTCGATCGCAGCGGCGCGGAAGGTATCGCTGGCACCTAGGAGCACCTTACGTCCCTCACGCTGGTAGAGGCGGGCGAGTTTGGCGATGGTGGTGGTCTTGCCCGCACCGTTGACTCCGACGATCATTTCGACAAACGGTTTGGCGCTGCCCGGCTCGATCCACTCTGCGCGGTACTGAAAAACGCTTACCAAGGAGTTGAATGCCTGGATGCGGGTGATCGTCTCGGGGAGTCCCTCAAGGAGGTGTTCGATCAGAGCGTAGTGGACATCGGCTTCGAGGAGGATCTCTTCGAAGTCCTCTTTGGGGATTTTGCTCCGTTTGGTCGGAGCGACTTCGTGGATCGCTTCGCCAGTCTTGCCGAGGGCTTTTTTGAGAAAATTCAGCATCGTTTTACTCCTTTGGGGTGAGGGGTTTGAGGTGTTTTAGATCGCTGCGGATCATTTCGATGGGGGTGATCCCTTCATAGTGGGTGATGTAATGCCCGTGATCAAACAGTACCGTCAGGGGCAGCGGGTAGTTGGCTCCGGCGTGCACCTGTGCAGCAATGGCAGCAGCCAGTGGGCGGTTGTCCGGTGTGCGCGAGATAAAAAATGTCGCATCATTTCGGTGCATATAGGTGCGCAGGGTCGGGGTGTCGATCGTCTCGGGGACGATGATACCGAGGATGAACAGGTGCTTCGACTCCTTGCGTTGCAGGTCGCTGAGGTAGGGCAACATGGCACGGCACAGGTCGGCACGGGTGGAAAAAAAGTGCAGCAGCACTCGGGGCTGGACGACCCGGCTGAGGCGGAGCTGCCCATCCTGCAGGCTTAGCGTCGTGCTCCGTCCGTCGATGTCGGTCAGGACAAAAGAAGTTTGTGCGGGTTTATCAGCCGGTTTTAGATGCGTGTTTGAGACGGAAGAGGGGGTGTCGTGGCGGCTGCATCCGACAATCAACAAAAGTGATGGTACAATACTCCAGAAAAAAAACGATCGCACCTGCACCTTCCCAGCCCCGATTTCGGGATAAGATTTGGCGCGATTATACCTGAAGTTGACTTGATGGACAAAAAAACCTTTCGCACCACTGCCCTTCGCCGTCTCCGCAGCCTCTCTCCGGCACAGGCACGCCATGCTGACTGGCGGGTACAGCGTCAACTCCTACATCGGATCCAAGCGACACGCGCTATGACGGTACTCCTCTACATTCCACTTCCGGGTGAAGTGGACACGATGCCACTTATCCGGACACTTCGGCGACGGGGAATCACTGTGCTGGTACCGTTTATGGAGGGTGAAAGTTTTCGCTTGGTACAATACAGACTGCCACTGCATACCAAGCAGTACGGCGTACGAGAACCGAATTTTTCACGAAAATACCGAAAAAAACAAATAGATATGGCCATTGTCCCGATCGTGGGCACCGATACGACATTTCGACGTATCGGGTTTGGCAAAGGGATGTACGATCGATTTTTTGCCCGTGAGGGAGCGTATATCGCTGAGACGATTTTTGTGCAGCGGGCGTGGCAATACAGCCCTGTTCCGCTAACCGATGTATGGGATGTGCGTGCCGATGAGATCATCGTCGGTCGTCTCAGCTGACGCTGGGATCGAAAAAGACGATTCTCGTTGATTTTAAAACGAGGACAATACGATGTTTATGACACTGATGGCGCTGGGAGCGCTGCTGCTCGGGCTGGGGCTCGGGTTTGCGGTCGCTCGCATCGGCGCGAAGAAAAAATTTGAATACCTGGAGCTTGAGGCCAGAGCCAAAGCCAAAGCGATCGAAAACGAAGCGGATCGGCTCCTGCAGGATGCGAAAGTCGAAATCAAAAGCCAGGAGATCGAACTCGAAAAAGAGTACGCCCGACGCTACGAAGAGCTCGAAAAACGCAAACGGGAAGCGATTCTAAAAGGGCGCGAAAGCGACGCCGAGAAAGAGAAAGCCCAGCAACTGCGCAATCAGCTTGAAGAGCGTCGTGCCCAGCTCGAAGTACTTGAACAACAGAAAAAAGCGACCATCGATGATGCCATCTCCAAAATGGAACATGTCGCATCGATGACAGCCGAAGAAGCCAAAGCGTTTGTCCTCCAACGTGTCGAAGAACAGAGCAAAAACGACATCGCCGCCATCGTCCGCAAGCAGGAAAAGATCGCCCGGGACGAAGCCAAGCGCAACGCCAACTACATCCTTGCACAGGCGACCACCCGGTACGCCGGTGAGTTTGCCGGGGAGCGCCTCATCAACGTCGTCAATCTTCCGAGCGACGACCACAAAGGGCGGATCATCGGCAAAGAAGGCCGCAACATCAAGAGCCTCGAACAGTTGCTTGGTGTGGACATCATCATCGATGAAACCCCCGGCGTGATCGTGGTGAGCAACTTCAACCTCTATCGCCGTGCCATCGCTACCCGCGTCATCGAGATCCTTGTCGAAGACGGCCGCATCCACCCGGGGCGGATCGAAGAGGTGCACGAGCGGGTGCAGGAGGAGTTTGAACAGAAGATTTACGAGGAGGGGGAGAATGTCGTGATTGACCTCGGACTCTTCCCGATGCACGAAGAGCTCATCAAACTCATTGGCCGCCTCAAATACCGCGCCAGCTACGGTCAGAATGCCCTCGCGCATACCCTCGAAGTCGCCCGTCTGGCACGGGTGATGGCTGCTGAGATGGATGGGGATGAAAAACTGGCATTGCGGGCGGGATTGCTGCACGACATCGGCAAGGCACTGACGCAGGATTTCGGTGGCTCACATGTCGATCTCGGGGTCGAAGTGTGCCGCCGCTACAACGAACATCCTACTGTCATCAACGCCATCCTTGCCCACCACGGCCATGCTGAGCCCGACGGGGTAGAGAGTGCAGCTGTCTGTGCTGCCGATGCCTTGAGTGCCGCACGCCCGGGTGCCCGGCGCGAAGTGCTTGAGAGCTTCACCAAACGGGTGCGGGACATCGAGGCAATCGCCACCGGTCAAGAAGGGGTCGAGCAGGCGTATGCCATCAACGCCGGGCGGGAGATCCGTGTCTTTGTTGACGCGGGCAAGGTCGATGACGATCAAGCCGCTTACTTGAGCCACACCATTGCAAAGCAAATCGAAGATAAGGTACAATATCCGGGTGAAATCAAAGTCAACGTGATCCGTGAAACCCGGGCCATCGACTACGCAAGGTAAAATCATGACCAAAACGATCAAAGCGCATATGCGCATGGAAGAGGAGTACGAGGGTCTCAGCCTGATCTTCGGAGACAATGACGTATTGAAACAAAAAATTCTCGATGCAATCGACCATGCCAAAGGGGTGACGGATAAAAAGCCGTTTATTTTCGAGAAGATTTCAAACGATCGTCCCGATATCCAGAGCATCTACATCGAATTCCACGACGGTTTCCATGCCGATGCCGGGGATTTTTTCGAGCATGTACTCCATGAACTGGGGATCAAATGCGAGGAGGATACGATATGATACGTATGTTGCTTGCTCTGATGGCGGGAGTAACGGTATTAATGGCCGGAGGCAAAGCGCCTGTCGTGGAGCTCCAGACCAATCAAGGGACGATCGTCCTCAAAATGTTCCCCAAAGCCGCACCACTTGCGGTCGAGAATTTTGTTACACATGCCAAAAACGGCTATTACAACGGCATCATTTTTCACCGTGTGATCAAAGGATTCATGATCCAGGGGGGTGACCCCACCGGTACCGGGCGGGGCGGTGAATCGATCTGGCACAAAGAGTTCAAAAACGAATATGCCCCCAATCTTACCTTCGACCGCCCCTACCTGCTGGCGATGGCTAACCATGGACCCAACACCAACGGCAGCCAATTTTTTATCACTGTCGCGCCTACTCCGTGGCTCAATGGTGGGTATACAATCTTCGGCGAAGTGGTTAAAGGACAGGATGTCGTGCGCAAGATTGAAAACACAAAAACCGGGCGTGCAGATCGGCCGGTTCAGGAGCAGAAGATTCTGAAAGCGGTCGTAAAGAATTAGAAAGATGTAGGGTTGGCTTTAGCCGACCATCAGGGCATATAAGCCTGCTCCAAACAAAGAGGAGTAGAGACTTTAGTCCCGTTTGATGGGACTGAAGTCCCAGCCCAGAAATAAAACGTTTCTCGTTCCCACGCTCCTGCATGGGAATGCCAATTGTCCTGCCGCAAACAAGACAGTCTCTTGTTTTAGAGTGTGCATATGCGTTCCCACCGGGGACGGTGGGAACGAGATTCATTGTATATGATTTCCCAAAGGTATATTTCTCCCCATGAATCTCCAAACCCTCCGCGAAGAACGCCGCAAATGGCTCACATGGAAAAACATCGCACCGCTTCAGGAAGCAATCACGGCTCTTCCCGATCCGGTAGTAACGCAGGTGCACCTCGAAGATGCGGTAGGAGTGGAGCTCGATCCGGTGTTTGAAGTGGAATACGGAGCGCAGATCGAACAGACGGCACGCCTGTTGATGCCGTGGCGCAAGGGTCCATTTCAGATCGGCAAGCTCTTCATCGACAGTGAGTGGCAGAGTCAGATCAAGTACAATCTTCTCGAACCCCATTTTGACCTCCGGGACAAAGTGGTCGGTGATATCGGGTGCAACAACGGCTACTATCTGTTTCGGATGCAGACCCACACTCCGGCCAAGTTGATCGGGTTTGATCCCTCGGCGCAGTACTACTCACAGTTTCAATTCCTTAACCACTTTCTCCAGACTGAGATCACCTATGAAATGCTCGGGGTTGAGCATGTGGAGCACTACGAAGAGAAGTTTGATACGCTGTTTTGTCTCGGAGTGCTGTATCATCGCCCTGATCCGGTGGGTACCCTCAAGTCACTCTATCGGGGGCTCAATCCCGGTGGGGAGTTGATCCTCGATACATTTATGATCGATGGAGAGGAAGAGGTGTGCTTAACCCCGCGGGAGCGCTACTCCAAGATCGGCAATATTTATTTCATCCCTACCGTCGCCGCACTCACCAATTGGTGCCTGCGGGCCGGATTTGAGAACGTTGAGGTGCTCGAGATTCGCAAGACGAATCTCGAAGAACAGCGCAAGACCGAGTGGATCGCTTCCCAGAGCCTCGAACATTTTCTCGATCCGGATGATCCAAGCAAGACGGTTGAGGGCTATCCTGCACCCAAACGTGTCTACATCAAAGCGACGATTCCTGATGCTATTAGAGCAGCAAATAAAAGCTGATTCTGATTTCAAACGTTATGATTTTTCCACAAGGATACACAATGACATACTATGTGACAGGTTTCATGTATTCTACAGATAAAAAGCGTGTCGTACTGATCAAAAAAATAAACCCTGAGTGGCAGAGGGGGCATCTGAACGGTGTCGGGGGCAAAATCGAGCAAGGCGAGACCCCTGAGGTGGCAATGTCCCGGGAGTTTGAGGAGGAGACAGGCGTAGGGACGACACCGGAGGCATGGAAAGCATTTGCGGTGATAAATGGGGGGCAGGAGTACAAAGTGTATTTTCTCTATACGATCGATGACAATCTCACCCAAGCCAAGACGGTCGAGGCAGAGAAGGTGGAGATCTATGTAGTGGATGATCTACCGCGCAATGTACTGCACAATCTGAGGTGGTTGATTCCGATGAGTTTGGATAGTAAGTTGTCTTTTGAACATCCAATAGAGATAGAAGAAAAGGAGCTCGAAGAGGGGCACGTGAGATCAAAGACGGCAGGAAAATCGCCAGCTATTAGGTGACGATCCATGCTGGCGATGAGGAGCTGGTCGCATCGTTTATGGGGACGGTGTATCGGAAGGGGGAACGTATCGTGGAGGAGGATTCTCCCGGCACCTGAATAAAACAATAAGGTGATTACTCAAATACCATGTTTAATGATTTTCTACACGAGAATACAATATCCTCTTCAACAAAACCAAGATGTCCCTACGACCTGGATGCATTTGGAAAGTAGATCTCGCTACACCGTCCTCTGTACCTGCTCGATCCAATACGGAAAATGGGCTTGCTCATCCCGGAGGGTGGTACCGGGACCGTGGCCGGGGTGGACAGAATAATTTTCGGTAATTTGCCCGGCTTTTTGGAGGCTGCGGATCATGTCGTTGGCGCTGGAGTAGGGGAAATCCCACCGGCCGATGCTGCGGTGGAAGAGAAAGTCCCCGCTGAACCATTCTCCACCGATTTCGATAACCGAGTTGCCCGGGGTGTGGCCGGGGAAGTGGCGGTAGCGCACGGCGATGTCGGCGATCTCGAGAGTGGCATCCCCGGAGACACGGACGTCAGGCTGCGAGGGTGGTGTGCCCTGACCGAATGGGTCGCTGGTGAGCATGAACGCATCCTCATCGGGGACGTAGAGGGGGATATGGAGCGCCTGCTGGAGGGCGGCGTTGCTCCAGGTGTGGTCGAAGTGGCCGTGGGTGTTGAGGATCGCCACGGGATGGTGCGCACGAGCCAGCACCCACTCCGTCGCCCCGATCCCCGGATCGATGATGAGGGTCTTCTCATCGATAGTCACGAGATAGCAGTTGGTCTGGTAGTCCCCCATGGGACAGGATTGGATCTGCATGGATGGCTCCGGGGTTTTGTGCTAAGTGTTACGTGTTACGTGTTACGTGTTACGTGTTACGTGTTACGTGTTACGTGTTACGTGTTACGTGTTACGTGTTACGTGTTACGTGTTACGTGTTACGTACTTATGATATACTTTTCTAAGGATAGCATAACTTTTTGGAGGATAAACTTCCTACTTCCTACTTCCTACTTCCTACTTAACACTTAGCACTTCCCACATAAGACAAAACATACGCTATAATATTTTCATGAATTTTTATAATGAATGCAAACGGGCGCTTGAGACGCCGGATGTCGAGACCAAATCGGAAATCATTGATGCGTTGATTGCTCATGTAGAATTGGGTAAAACGGTGCCGGAAGGGTTTGATCCGGTGGTGTTTGATCGTCCGTCATATGCGGATATTGCCGAGGTGGTTTCCCCGCGAGACTTGCCCAAGCGTCGGGATTTTGGGACGCGGGAGGGGTTGGCGACGCTGGTGCATTCGATTACGCATATTGAACTCAGTGCGATCGATCTGGCACTTGATGCAGCGTATCGTTTCCCGCAGATGCCCACGGCGTATCGGCGTGACTGGCTCGTAGTGGCACAGGATGAGGTGCGGCACTTTCGGATGCTCCATGCGATACTGGAGCGGCTGGGGCATCGGTATGGGGATTGGCCCGTACACAGCGGGCTGTTTGAGATGAGCATGAAGACCGCTGGAGATGCGCTTGAGCGGATGGCAGTAATCCCCCGGTATTTTGAGGCAGGTGGGCTCGATGTCAATCCACAAATTGCCGCCAAACTCCAGCCACATCGAGGCAACTCCGATGTGGCGGAAGTGATCGAGGCTTTGGGGGTGATCGAAACGGAAGAGATCGACCATGTTCGCAAAGGGGATCGTTGGTTTCGTTGGCTCTGTTCTGAGCGGGGACTTGAGGTCTCTGAGAGCTTTTTGTCCATCCTCGATCGGCACAACCTTCGCACTCGCCAGCGCCCGCATATGAATATTGCAGCACGCAGAGAAGCGGGATTTATGTGCGAGGAATTGCTGGAGCTTGGGGCACTGGAGTGCGGGGATTAAATGTCCGGGTTAGTGTTTGGAAACTTTTTTGTGCTACAATCCATGTAGCAAATATTTTAGGATAAAACATGAGCATAAAAATACCTTTTCGAAAAGTGAGTATCCCCGTAGCGCTCCAAGCAGCGACAACAGAGGCATTGGAGAGTGGGGTTATTGCCGCGACAGACGCTCTCGAAGCCGAAGTGACAGATGCGACTGGGATGGCGTATGCACTGAGTACGTCAAGCTCCACAGCTGCCCTGCATCTGGCGATGTGTGCTCTTGACCTCAAGCGGGGAGACAAGATCCTCTGTCCTGTCAACGGCTTTGTCGATTTGCCCGAGGTGGTACGTCATTTTGATGCTGAGCCGGTGTTTGTCGATACGTTGCCGGGAAGTTATGCGATCGATCCCGATAAACTGGCCGAAGCCGCCGAGAAAATCAAAGGGAAAAAACTCCGCGCCGTGATCGTCAGCCATCCGGGGGGAAGACCTGCCCCCATGGCTGCGATTCGCGACGTAGCAGAGCAGTACGATTTGAAAATCATCGAAGATGCAACAGAAGCGGTCGGAGCTTCTTATGTCGGAGTAGACAGCGATATGGTGGTAATAGGTTTTGGCTCCAAAATTGATAATACCATCGATGGAGGTGTTTTGCTAACAAACAATGAGCATTATTATGAGCGGGGGAAACTCCTGCGCAATCATGGGATAGTCTACACATCCAAAGAGACCCATTATCTCTATGACGTACTCGCGGTTGGCTGCCAATATCGGATGAATGAGTTCAGTGCCCTTTATTGTCGGGCGCTTTTTGCTGAAAACACAAAAAGTATGGCACGGCGTCGCGCCATTGCCGCTGCCTATTTTTCCAAATTAAAATCCCTTAAGACGGTCACACTGCCAGAAAAAGTGGACGGCCACCTCTACACGCAATTTATCGTCACCATTGAGACCAACCGGGACACTTTCGCTCGCAAACTTCAGGAGAAGGGGATCGAGGTAAGTGTCCAACATATTCCCCTCAATTTCACTAAATATTATAAAGAGAAATACGGGTACAAAGTGTTTGACTTCCCCCAGGCACTCGATGCGTATCAAAAGACCATGTTCCTTCCAATCTACCCCGAGATGAGCGATGACGAGGTGGCGTATGTCTGTGAGGCGATCCGAGAGATTGCTGCCTCGCACCGATAAGGGTTCTCATGCAGGAAAAAGTCAAAATTGTCCAAACCCTCCTCGAGGCACTTCCCTACATCAAACGATTCAGCGGTGACATCGTCGTGGTCAAATACGGTGGTTCGGCGCAGAGCAGCGAGACACTCAAAGCGAAATTTGCTCAGGATATCGTCATGCTTCAAGCAGTGGGGATGAAACCTGTCGTCGTTCACGGAGGCGGCAAAAACATCAGTGGATTACTGGAAGATCTTGGGATCGAGAGCCGCTTTATCGATGGGCAGCGGGTCACGACCAAAGAGGCGATGCGGATCGTGGAGATGGTGCTCAGCGGCGAAATCAACAAAGAGATCGTTGCCCTGCTCAATTCCCAGGGTGCCCGTGCCATCGGTATCTCGGGCAAAGACGCCAATTTCCTCGAGGCCAATGCCAAAGATGGCGGGAAGTTTGGCTATACCGGTACGATCCAACAGGTCAATCCCGAGATTGTCCTCAAGATGCTGGATGACGGTTTTGTTCCCGTCATTGCCCCTATTGCCAGTGGCGGTACATTGGGACATCCGGGGTACAACATCAATGCTGACCTCGCAGCCAGTCAGATTGCGATAGCCCTTGGTGCACGCAAAGTGGTTTTTCTCACCGATACCCCAGGGGTTCTTGATAAATCTGGCAATTTAATTTCCAATCTCAGTATCGCTCAGGCCGAAGAGCGTAAGCGGGATGAGACGATCACTGGCGGAATGGTTCCCAAAGTTGATGCGTGCATCGAAGCCCTGCGTGGCAATGTCAAAAAAGCCCATATCATCGATGGTCGCATCGAACACTCTCTTCTCCTCGAGATCCTCACCAACAGCGGAATTGGTACTTGCATTGAGCTTTGATCCCTTTTGGTCGGGCGTATACCGCTTCGCGTCTCAGGGCATCGGATCGCTTTTTCGCTATAATATCCCCCAAATTTTACCATTACCGCACCAGAAAAATGCCAGATAGTGGCATCGATTTTGTGCGCTAATACCATAAGGTGATCGTGTATGCAATTTATTCAGACGCGTGGCAACGACGGAACCCGCCCCGAATCCGTGAGCTTCTCCGAAGCAATCCTCAACCCCAGCGCCAGTTTTGGGGGGTTGTATGTCCCGGAGTCCCTTCCGGATATGGGGATTGTCTTCCTCTCCGAATACCTTAACAGTGATTACAAGCATCTTGCGTTTGACCTGTTGCAGAAGTTTGAGATCGATATTGACGAGGATCTCCTCTGGGAGGCTCTCGACCGATACGACCATTTCGACGACTCCAACAACCCCGTTCCCGTCGTCAAGATCGAAGAGGATGCGTGGATAAGTGAACTCTACCATGGACCAACCCGTGCGTTCAAAGACATGGCATTGCAACCCTTTGGGGTTATCCTCTCCGCTCTGGCACAACAGCAAGAGGAGGAGTACCTCATCATGGCAGCCACCAGTGGCGATACCGGTCCGGCGACACTGGAGACGTTTAAACATAAACCCAATATCCGGGTCGCTTGCCTCTATCCGGACGGAGGCACCAGTGACGTCCAGCGTCTTCAGATGGTGACTGAAGAGGCAAATAACCTCAAGGTGGTTGGCATCCATGGCAACTTTGACGATGCACAGCAGGCGCTCAAATCGCTCCTTGGCTCCGAAGAGTTCAAGCTGGAGCTCTCCGAAAAGGGGATCCAACTCTCTGCTGCCAACTCGGTCAATTTCGGTCGGATTATCTTCCAAATTATTTATCACATTCACAGCTATCTCGAATTGGTGCGTCATGGAGAGATCGGACTGGGTGATGAGGTCTATCTCGTCGTCCCGAGTGGCAATTTTGGCAATGCTCTCGGTGCGTATTATGCTAAAAAAGCGGGTCTCCCGATCCGAAAAATACTCATCGCGTCCAACGCCAACAATATCCTCACTGACCTTATCAATACCGGCGTGTATGACATCCGTGATCGGGAACTGATCCTCACTGAATCCCCAGCGATGGATATTCTCAAAAGCTCCAATGTTGAGCGGGTACTGTTTGATAAATTTGGAGCCGTGCGCACCCGCGAAATGATGGAAGCGCTCAACGATGAGCAGATTTATCGCCTTACCGAAGCAGAACTCAGAAGCCTTCAGGAGGATTTTGCTGCCATCGAAAACACCGATGCCGAAGGGGAAGCGGTGATCGCTGAATACGCAGCTCGCGGCTACCTGATGGATCCCCATACTGCCACCTGCCTCAAAGCATACCACACTCTCCGGGAAGAGCCCCTTCCTACCCTGATGTGCTCTACGGCAGAATGGACGAAGTTTAGCCCTACTGTTGCTCGGGCGATCGGTCTGGATGCCCAAGGAGATGCAGAGGCTCTGATCGCAGTGAGCCAAACACTCAATGTTCCCATTCCCCGACAAATTCAAGCGTTGTTTGAGAAAGAGATCACACACAACATTGTGGTTGAGAAAGCGCAGATCAAGCAGGAGATGCTGGCTTTTCTGTAAGTCAGGATAATGGAATTGTATGTCACGTAAACATGCCATCGTATTGGGTGTAGCCTTTGCCGTATTTGTTGCTGGGATCTTCCTCTCGCTTGTTCGCTCCAAAAGCGCACAAAATCCTACAGGAGTCATCAAAGAGTTTGTACCCAGCATTCAAAAAGTGAGCACAAACGAGCCTACGCATACACCTTCCAAT
Source organism: Campylobacteraceae bacterium (assembly GCA_027023145.1). Lineage (GTDB taxonomy): Bacteria > Campylobacterota > Campylobacteria > Campylobacterales > Sulfurovaceae > S017-3. The sequence continues at coordinate 12,724 of JALVWV010000053.1, forward strand.
ACTTCGCCGGAATACAACTCCTCAGGAGCGGCTTCTCCTCTGCATGAATCCAAGCCTATGAAATCGTCTACCCCGCCCAAAACCGAAACCACACCTCTCCCCTCCGATGTCACACCAAACACCTCTTCTGAGCATCAACCGATCGAGGAGCCGCTTTTTGAAGAGGGGGTTTTGATCATCCATCGAGTAGCCTCCGGTGAATCATTGCTGGGATTGGCCAAAAAATATCGTACAACAGGGTATCAGATTGCCAAACGCAATATGATTCATGAAGATGCGCAACTCCATGTTGGGCAGGAGCTTGAAATTATCCCGGGCGAAGAGGCGACTTATCAGGTTCAAAAAGGGGAGGGGCTTATTGAAATCGCCCACCGTTTTGGTGTTGACCCCCAAGATATCCTTGCGCTTAACGACATCAAAAGTAATGATATTCTCCATGTTGGACAAAAACTTATTATGCCCGTCAGCCAAAAAAAGATCGACACAATACTTGAAGAGATCGCCGAAGCAAAACGTCAAAAAGAGCTGGAGAGAAAAAATCACTATCAACAAAAATTTTTGACTCGGTTGAAGCTCCAGCAGAATGCCCGAGCCAAAGCCGCAAGGCTCCGCGCTCAAAAAGAAGCTCAGGCTCGAAAACAGGCTCAGGCCAAACGGGAAAAAGATCGGCGCCTCCGTCAAGCAAGACAAAAATTTAAATACACATCTTCATCCAAATATCAGCACAAGATGCGTGTCGTAGCAACCGCTTATACTTCACACAGAAGTCAGACGGATCGCACGCCGTTTCTAGCAGCATGGAACAACCGTATCCGCCCGGGGATGAAGATCATCGCTGTCTCGCCCGATCTGATCCGAAAATACGGTCTGACCAACGGTGTCCGGGTCAAGATTGGTGGTTTGCCCGGAACCTATGTTGTCCGGGACAAGATGAACAAGCGCCTTCACAATCACATCGATATTTATATGGGGACTAATCGCCGCCGGGCGTTGCGGTGGGGGCGCCGCCGGGTGGTGATGTATTGGTAAGTTGGTGAATAGTGGATGGTTGATGATATATTGGGGATGCGACTTCAGTCGCATTTGGTGGGGCTGAAGCCCCAGCTCCTTTTGTCTTTTTCTGTTGTTTGACCCGAGGGCAGACACGCGGGTCTGCCCCTACGATTTGTTCGATAATTCTTCTTCTTTTTCCAGCACTTCAAGATACCGTTCGCTGATTTTCTCGTACTCAGCTTCCAGATCAGCCAGTTCCTGACTCTTGGTGACGATCCCTTCGGCTTCGTAGCAATCGGGGTCGTAGAGGCATTGGGTGAGGGCGTCGATCCGGGCTTCGAGCGCTTCGATCTTTTCAGGAAGCAGTTCGAGGTCACGTTGATCTTTGTAGCTGAGTTTGGTCGGCTTTTTGGGTTGGGATGGAGCGGTCGGGGCGGTTGTTTTTTCTTCGGAGGTATTGATCTCCTTTTCGATCCGATAGAGTTCGTTGATGTCTTTTTCGATCGCGAGATAGTCGCTGTAGGCTTGGTAGGACTCTTCCACGATGCCATTGCCTTTGAAGATCAGAAGTTTCTGCGCGATTTTATCGACGAAATAGCGATCGTGGCTGACGAAGATTAGGGCTCCTTGGAAGCTCAGAAGCTTCTCTTCGAGGATGTTGATCGTCTGGATGTCCAGATCGTTGGTCGGCTCATCGAGGATGAGGCAGTTGTAGGGTTTGGTAAAGAGCAGCGCCAGTGCGACGCGGTTTTTCTCTCCGCCGCTGAGTTGGCCGATCTTTTTGTCCAGATACTCTTTGGGGAAGAGGAAGTTCTTGAGGTACCCGTAGACGTGCATGTTTTTCCCGTCTACCATGACCCGATCGCCACCATCAGGGCAGAACGTACCGATAAGGGTCTCGTCGTCTTTGAGCATCTCGCGGTGCTGATCGAAGTAGCCGATGCTCACTTCCCCCCGCTTGATCGTACCACTCTCAGGCTGGAGGGTGCCGAGCATCAGGCGGAGGAAAGTAGATTTGCCGCTGCCGTTATGGCCGACGATGGCGATTGTGTCTTTTTGGAGGATGCGGGTGGAGAAATCCTCGATGAGGTTTTTGCCTGCGATGGTATAGCTCAGATGCTTGAGTTCAAACAGCATCTTTTTCTTCGCGACGATCTTTTCTCCCATGAAGGCTTTTTTCTCCCGATCGAGTTCGATCTTCATCTTGCGGATGAGGGCGGGGTTGTCTTTGGCTTGATCGCGCAGCTGGTAGACCCGCTTCTTGCGTCCCTGGTTGCGGGTCTGGCGGGCTTTGACCCCTCGGGCGAGCCACGCTTCTTCCTTGCGGAGGAAGCGGATGAGGTTGTCGTGTTGCTTCTGCATGGCGGCCAAGCGCTGCTCTTTTTGTTCGAGGAAGCTCGAATACCCTCCTTTGTAGCTCACAAGTCCGAGATTTTCCACTTCGACGATCCGGGTGGCGATGGTGTCGATGAAGTAGCGGTCGTGGGAGATGAGTAGGAGGGTGAATTTCTCCTTAAGGAGGATCTCTTCGAGGAACTCGACCATATAGACATCGAGGTGGTTGGTGGGCTCATCGAGGAGGAGCACATCGGGCTTCTTGAGGATCAGCGTTGCCAGCGCCACCCGTCGCTGTTCTCCACCGGATAGGGAGGCGACAAGGCGCTCTTCGTACTCCTTGAGTCGAAACTCCTGCAATACCCGCTCGACTTTGCTGCTCAGATCCCAGGCGTTGTGGTGATCGAGGTACGCCGCCGCCCGCGCGTGTGTCTCCAGTAGGGTTTTGTTCTCATAATCGGTTGCCAGTTGTTCGCTGAGCCGGTCATACGTCTCTTTGGCTTCCCTCAGGTCTGTCAGTTCATGTTCGATCGCTTCCCGTGTGGTTAGTCCACCCGGAAATGTCGGCTGCTGGGAGAGCATCTCGATCTGGATCGATCGATCGATTACCCGCTTGCCCGCATCGGGTTCTTCGATCCCCAATGCGATTTTCATCAGCGTCGATTTACCGCTGCCGTTTTGCCCCACGATCGCTACCCGTTCCCCAGCCTCGAGGTGAAAGTTCATCCCTTTAAAGATGGGCTTCACGTCGTAATTTTTGTCAATATCAAAAAGGTCAATGTAGGCCATGTGGGATTCCTGAGATTTGATGGCGTATTATAGCCTATGTGAGATGTGGGATGTGCATTATTCAACAAATGGGTTCTATATCTTCCGATTGTAACCCATGCATTACATCAGGAGAGACTGTGAAAAAACACGCACTTTTAAGGGGTAGAGGCTTTAGCCCCGTTAAAATGGCGCCATTTTATGGGGATTCTTTGTGCGGGACTGAAGTTCCTGCTCCAAAATTCCTGAGTTCTTTCACCGTCTCAGGAGATACAGCATGAGTGAAAAATGTGAGTTTTTAGAGGTGCTCACAAAACATAATAGCTTTAATTTTTGAGGGAAAACAACAGAAGCAACTTCGTTAAAACTGTGCTATAATACTTCCATGAAACCAACAAGAGAAACCATACTGCAAAAACTCCGGGAACTCAAACCGCAGCTAAAAGCCGAAGGGATTGAACACATCGCTCTTTTTGGCAGTTATGCGAATGAGAAGCCGACCCCGTACAGCGACATAGATATTGCCATCGCCAAGAGCGAAGCGTTGCGAACAGAGATCAATGCCTATGGTTACTTTGAGCTACTCGCATCCCTGCGTGAAAACCTGCGTCAAACCTTTCACCGAAAGATCGATATTTTTGATCTGGACAGTCCGTCACCTTTTAAAAAGCAAATGCAACGTGAGTTGATCTATGCATAGCAAAAATCTCTAATTTTTAACTTCCAATTTCCTCCGATAATACCCCACAACCCCCAACCCAATCCCCACAAGGACAAAAATAAACGCAATCGATCCGACGATCACGGCGGTGGGGACGGGCTGCGAGAGGTCAAACATCAAAGCTCCTTGTGCAAAGGAGAGGGTTTGCCCGATACTCTGGCAGTCGCAAACGCAAGCGCCCACGATGTGGGTTGGGTGCTCCTTTGTCGCATCGGGCAAACCCTCTCCATGATGGGTACATCACCCAAGTACCTCGGCGCAGCGGGCACAGAC
>JALVWV010000054.1 GCA_027023145.1 Campylobacteraceae bacterium
CCCCACATCGGTACAGATAATCGCCTCGACGCCACAGTCAGCAAATGCCCTGGCCAAGTCGGTCGCTTTCATATCCGAAGTCTCAGCCCAGCCTTCGACTGCCACCATACCGTCAATGGCATCAATCCCCACGACGATAGGATACTTCGCAGCCATCTCTTTGACAAATTGTGCATCTTTGACCGCAATAGAACCCAAAATCAATCTATCAATCCCAAGATCCAGATACATCTTGATGGTCTCTTCATCCCGGATCCCACCGCCAAGCTCCAGCTTGAGGTCGGTGTGTTCGCGGATCTTTTGGATCTGCTCGAGGTTCTGAGGCTCTCCAGCAAAGGCACCATTCAGATCGACAAGGTGCACCCACTCTGAGCCGAGCTCTTCGAAATGCTTGGCGACTTGCCAAGGTTCGTCACTGTAGATTTTGGCGGAGTCCATGAGGCCTTTGGAGAGGCGGACGGCCTGGCCGTCTTTGAGGTCGATTGCGGGGAGGATGGTCATTGTGTTGCTTCCTTGAATAAGTTTTGTAGCTTTTCTTTTAGAGTATTGAAGTTTGGATAGTCAAAATTATAGGGTTCTTTTTTCTGTTTGTAGAATGTATTGTATGCCCATTTGTCACTCAATTCATATTTATAACATTTTCTAAAGCTTTGAACACATTCTCTTTGCTCGTCATCCAAAACAGAGAGTAAAAAAGATTCTAAATTACCTTCTTTCTTTTCATCACACATAATATAGTAATCTATAGGTACATCTTCAAAATGTAGATTCGCTATAAGATGTTCTAATGCTTTTTTCGAGGCGTCATATCCTCTGTTTGGATTTGGGTCTTTTGGGTTATCGGCATCAACGACCAATAATATTTTTTGGACTTTATTTAAATGCTTTTTTTCTATCTCGTCATAATAGTCATGGCTAATATTGAAAAGATTATCTTTGCCTTCAAAGTCATAATAGACAACTTCATCAGAAGGTAAACTGTATTCATTCAGGATGAGATCAAAAAATTCTCCGTCGGATTTTCCCTCGTATGCTATGATTACCATCCGCGAACCTCGTTTCCAAGTTTGACGTACCGTTGAAACATTTCGCTGTCCATTACCACGGAATCAATTGCACCCTTTTTGTTTCTGCCGAGTTCTATGAAGCCGATCTCGTTATCTTCCAGTTTCTTGGCAACTCTTGCATATGACTCGATGCATTCTTTGGAGTGAGTGGTGGCGAAGATTTGGACGTTTTGGTCTTTTGAAAGGGTCAGGATGATTTCCCATAGTTTGTCAAGGTTTGTGTAGTGGATGCCGTTTTCGATTTCGTCAAAGTAGACGAAACCATTTTTATTTGCCCAAAGAGCTGAAATGTACACAATATAGTGTCTGATACCATCTCCATAATCAAATATAGATCTCCAGTCAGATTGTGAGATTGAGTAGACATTAAAGAGCTCCTTTATAGTATCGACATCACTTATATCCGGATCAAAATCAGATAAATATTTATTGAGCTCTTCTCTCTTTCTTTGTTCTTTGACGCCATCAAATAATATTTTTAAAGTTTGATTATTTATACTATTGGATGACAGGAATGAAGCGGTATGTTTAGTAAGAATTCCTAAGTTATTAGCTTGGCTAATATCAAGTTCTTTGTCGTCATTGAGAATAGTTAGCCTCAATTTATCTTGAGTGATTCCAATTGTAAGCTTATGTCCTAAGTGATCAATGAGTTCTAAAGGTACAAATTTTTTAAGAATTTTGACTAATGCTGTGTTGTCTATTTCTTCTTCTATAGTATTTCGATTATCTTCAATATTTAGTAAAGCACTGAAAATATGTTGTACGTCTTCTTTGAGTTGAGTTGTAAAAAAAATAGCTTCCATAAAAGCCGTCTTCCCCACATTATTCTTCCCCCCAATAAGATTCACCCGACCAAACCCATCTGCCTTGAAATCCTTGAAGAGCTTGAAGTTTTTGATCTCAATGTTTCTGATGAAATGTTCACTCATGGTTGCTCCTTCGTTGCCATGACCGGGGTCAGGTGATTCATGATTCATTGCTGCGCAACACATCACAAATCACCAGACCCCATGAGTCACAGTTTGGTGAAATTCTCGATAATCTTCAGGCCGTTGTTGTGGCTTTTTTCCGGGTGGGGCTGGATGCCGTAGATGTTGCCGTTTTGCACCGCGCTGACAAATTCATAGCCGTAGTGGGTCTTGCCGATGGCGTATCGGTCGTCGGTTTGTGCGTGGTAGGAGTGGACGAAATAGAGGTAAAAGGCATCCGGCAGACCGTCAAAGAGTTCCGAGGGGTTCAGGCCCGCAAACGATTCATCGCTTCGCGACAAATCATTTGAGGTCAGACCCCTGAACATCTCATTCCAGCCCATATGTGGCACTTTGAGAGGGTGGTCAAACTTCGACTCGTCAAACGCCACCACCTTGCCCGGAATCAGTCCCAGACCCTGCGTAGTGCCAAACTCTTCGCTTTCGTCAAAGAGCAACTGCATCCCAAGACATGTTCCCATCAGTGGACGACCACTCCGGGCAAATTGGGCGATGGCTTCATCCATGCCGGTTGAGGTGAGGGCTTTCATCGCATCGGGAAATGCCCCCACTCCGGGCAGAACGATCCGGTCATACTGCTCCAAGCTGTCAGGATCACTCACCAGCTGGGACGATGCTCCCACCTTGGCAAAGGCATTCATCACGGAGCCGAGATTGCCCATGTTGTAATCAACAATACCTATCGTTGCACGTTTTTCATTTTTCATTTTTCATTTTTCATTTGGAATTAACCGCGATTATACCCAAAAACCCTTATTGCGCTTGCATCTTCTTCAAAATACCCATGATAGTATCATCTTTAAATTGGGTTTGAAACTCGATCTTCACCGCACCGCCGAAACATTTCTCGGCATGTCGGATTTTTTGACGTTCTTCGTTGCGCAGCTCTTCGTCCCCTTCGACGTTTTTGGTCTCGATGATGAAATGGAGTCGCTCTTTGCCGTCTTTGAAGCGGATCACATAGGCAAAATCGGGCGAATAACTCTTTCCGCCCGCAACGGGTATTTTGATGGAATTTTTCGGAATTTTAGTAAAAACTACTACTTCGTTGATCTCTTCGACAATATTTTTCCGCTCCAATTCCGAGTCGTAATAAAGCTCTTCAAACAGATAACGACTACTCACCCTACCTGCATCATGAAGCACACCCACGTCGCTTGCGCCGATTTCGGAAAGCACGTTGCCGCTTTTATCTGTCAATTTTGTCGGATGGATGCGATTGGTCACTTTGCGATAATCGATCGTAAATCGGTCAAAAGCCCGATACATCAGATAGTCGTTGAAGCGTGAAGAGAGTCTGCGTATCGTCGTGGCGTTGAGTGTGGAAGTGATATCGATTTTGCTGGCCACGATCGCCCGGTGCAGTGTCAGGAGATTGACATGCATCGCATCGGCCAAGCTTCGCACAAACGCGTCATAGCTCAATATCGCCATAGGTATTCTATCTGCATATTTGACCGTGTGTTCTTCGACGCTTACAGCTTGATCACCCTCGATATGCACTTTCGCTTCCCGCTCTTTGATGCCGTCTTCAAAAAGCACCTTTTCACTATCACGGAAAAAATCACTCAACAGCGCTTCAAACGTCTCCTCGTCTTTAAAACGGTATTCCAACACCACCTTTTCGTTGAGTTTCTCCCACAGGGCTTTGAGTTCGGGATATTTTTCGGTGCGTACGCGGACTTTCCTTTTTGGATCGCTTGCTTTGCGGACTTTGTTGCTGTCCACACCGTCGAAGATCAAAGGGAAGTGACGCTTGATATACTCGAATCCCCTCTCTTTGAATGTGTTGGTCCGGGTAATCACATTTTCTTCATCCAGTTGCTCCAATAGCGTCTCTTCTTCAATCCGGTAAAGCTCGCAGATACGCTTGATCATCTCATCTCTGAGCATCTCGGGAACCTCTTCACTACTAAAGGCACCCGATTTGGTATTGATCTCACTCACCAGTTTGTCGACAAAATCACTCTCGGTAAAATCGACGAAATAGTGCAGATAAAACTGCTCCTCCTTGACCCGATTGCCGTATTGGTTGACCGGCAGACGCAGACCGCGCCCGACTTCCTGGAGTTTGGA
>JALVWV010000055.1 GCA_027023145.1 Campylobacteraceae bacterium
GCAAAAATTCCTCGAAACGAAGCACGAAAACTGTTTTCAGAGAAGAAGATCCTTCCCTTTTTTATTAATTTGAGTTATTCGGATGATGATCTGGTGATTAAAAAAATGGTCGTTGGCGGTCAATATACATTAGAAAATAATATAATTACTGAAAGTACTAAGCCGAAATTTGTGCAGGCTAATCTTTCCTCTTTCCTTCATGATTTCATTAGCGCAGGAAACTCTCCCTATGCTCCGAGTGTAGCGGCTCGGTATTATGCATCATTTGTCCATCCCTATTTTGGTATCCGCAATGCTACGCGTCAGGACATCCTCCGAGATAAGAGGAAATACTACCGAAAATGGCCGGATCGAAACTATCAACTGACCAAATATTCTGTCATCGATCGGTATCAGCGGGCGGGCTTGAATCATCTCGAGGTGATCCTTGAAATCGACTGGCGCGTTGCGTCACGCAAGCGCGGAGAACGCACCGGGCACAGTGTTGTGACAATGACATTAGTAGAAGATGGAGACAGCTATAAGATCACGGCAGTCCGTAATGCGCGTATCCAGCGGGATATTCCCGTCAGAACCTCTACGATACGTTATTCGCCCGATGGGTCAGAATCGGCAGAGACATATGCGCCGGTATATTTTTCGAGTAACGGCGTCGAAGGAAAGATGGAATGTAGACGTATAGAAAGCTACACGACCTGTACCGTCACCGCGACCAATCATGTCGGTACAGGTAAGGGTGGTATTAGTATCTCCTTTCCGAATATCCATTATCGCTCTTCGGATATTACCCTCCAGTCAAGCCGTGGATTCAATGGAGATGTGACATTCTATTCACAGGGATCACAGCTATGGAGTACGGAATATGGCCGGAAAATAAATTCCAGCTATCTGCTCCTTGAAGGATGGGCGAAACGATGGCGACGAGGAGAGACGAAGCGTATCCGGTTTAGTCTCGGTGCTGTATCGACTCCAGTACAAGTGCGAGCAGTCGTAGTGCGCCACCGTCGGGAATACATCGCCCCGGCAGATTACCGTACAACAGATCAGCAAGGGTATCCGGTGGCGGTGTGGCATCATCGGTAAAAAACGGTATGATTTGATTTAGCCTGCTTTCAGTCCATTAGGGATAAAATAGGGTATCTCAGCAAGTGGTTCATGAGGTAATCAGAGATAGAGAGATCGTTACCTGTGTTTTCCGCTTGCCCTTGTATTCGAAGGAGGCAGGGGAGATGGGTAAGGTATTATTTTTTATGGTTGTGTTTGCGGCTTTGCTTTTGGCAAACCCGTGGTGTCCTGTTCCCCGAAGCATTGCCACGCTCATCTCTCCGCTTGAAAAATCCGATTACAACAACCCCGATATCCGCCGCAATCACAAAGCCCTCAAAAAACTCTGTCTGTATCGTGCCGTCTTTCATGAAGGCAATCAAAACTGGAAAATGTTGTTGGTTTTCAATCATTACAAACCTCATGGAGCCTTCTGGTTTCTCCCTCATGACAATGAAAATACCGCTTTTGACTCGGCAGTGTATGCCGTGAGACGATATGGTGGTGGATTTTTGGCTGTCGATAGTGGCGACAGACGCTATCATGCCGGGCAGGACCCCAATCGTAATTTTTCTGACAGCCATTCCAAGGTTCCGAGTTGCTGTTATCAAAAAGCCCCCTCACCCATCTACACCCGCAATGTCTTTCGCATCATTAATGCCTTCAAAAAATCAGGCATGCCCTATCTGGCCTTGCACAACAACACGAACGGGGGTGGAGTTTCCATCCTGAAATCGAGCAAAGGTGTCCAGTCATTTTTGGCTTATCCGCTGGAGCAAGTGATACATGGAAAAGGGCTCAAAGATGAAGACAGTCTAGTATACATAGCCGGATCACACGCTAAGCCGCCCAGCCGAAAAATCAATCGATTGCTCCATGAAGGGATGCATGTCAAATACGAAAGAGTTAATCGTGCAAACAACGACTGCTCCATGTCCAACTACGTTGTATTGGGCAAACATAGTGAGCGCTATTATAATATCGAAGCACAGCATGGTGACGGAAGAACACAACGAAAAATGATTGACAAACTTATGGAGCATATCATGCAGTAAGCGCGTCAAAATATTCCAAGGAGGTTCGACATGAAAAAAGGTGTATGGTTTGCAGTAATGTTTATTGCAACAATGTTGATGGCAGATTATGTAGAGGTGAAGACGGGGTATGGTCGGAATTATTATAATGTAGGCCAACGTGACAGGCTTTATGTTTGCTATGTGAAGCGGATCAAATACATTTCAGATGATGGAGGGATGTACCTTCGTTATGATGGATGTGGGCGCTACCGGGATAGTTGTGCCAGCAATGGATTGGCTCGGTTTGGGCGATATCCTTCGGTCAGAGCTGCCCAACGTGCGCTCCACCGATGCAACTACGCGCGACCGAGATTTGTGGATTGATTTGTCACAATGTTATAATCGTGTATCAGTTTTGATAGCATAAAGGGACAGGTATGAAAAAAATGCAGAAGAATGGTTTGCGTTTGATTGTCATGTTGGGGCTTTTAGCGCCAGTAGCAGCATCGGCCTCATACGCCGATATGAGCTGTGAGGACTTGTGGTATGCTCGGAACAAGATTTTCGCGGATGCCGGGGAGTGTTTCAAAACCCGCCGGGCGATTGAGACATTTGGCTCGAGGTGTTATGCGCCGTATGGGCAGATCAGTGACTACGATGACGATCGGGTGCATACGATCAAATACTGGGAGCGGCGCAAAGGGTGCAGCGGAAAATATGTCGCCCCATCATACAACCCCGGCTACCAAACCGGTGGCGGCTATGCCCATGTCTCAGGCATCCGATGGAACGATACCCTCGCTGTCCGTACCGGCCCTTCGAGTCGCTACCGTAGGATTGGCGACCTGCCTCCCAATGCTACCGGCGTACGCATTCTCAATTGCACCGGTAGTTGGTGCCGGATCGAGTGGCGGGGGATTATCGGGTGGTCGTATGCGAAGTATCTGCGGTCAGATTGAGGGGATTTGACTGAAGTCTCAATTCTCTTTGATCGTATGATGTCCTATTCTGGAAGTTGAATACGCTGGCCTACTCTGATTTTACTTGGATCGGTTATCTCTGGATTGTTCTGTATGATATTATTGGCAGGCACTCCAAATTTTTTCGCTATTTGGTACAGAGTCTCTCCAGGTTTTATAACGTAACTGGATGGTTTTGAGTTGCGTTTGATAGAATGTTTAGTATCGCGAGTTTGGGGTATGCGACCGCGTTGGGCACCGGGCTTGTCAAAGTGCTGGTAGTCCTTGACGCTGCGCCAGTCCCCGCCCCATCGCCAGCCCCGGCGTTTGAATGTGCGGACGATGGCATCACCCCGGACGATGACAGAACGGGGGTGAGAGCCGATGTGGGCGCGTTTGCGATAGAGGAGGGAAGCTTTGTGTGCGATGTGCCCGGAGCGGGAAACGTACGGGTTCTCAAGCGGGTTGATGTCGATGGCGGTTCCGTAGGAGTGGTTGGACCATTTGGTACCACCCGTGACGGCGCGGCAGTTAAACGCGGAAGTATTATCTGCTTCGATCGAAGCGTGGTCATTGGCATTGTAGTTGCTGACCAACTCCATTTTGCGGATTGGATATTTGTTGCGGTAGAGCTCACCAAAGATTTGGGTGACTTCATTTGCGACATTAGCATGAACAACCATTTCGCCGCTGTGATCGCGTCCGTCAAAGCCCCGATAGGTCATCCGAAGATAGCGCAGATTGGCCAGAGGAACAGGACAGCCACGGTGCCAGGAGTGGCCGCGAAGCATGCGGGATTTAATCTCCGGAGTGATGGGGCTGATATGGGCAGTGTATCCTGCGACGAGAAGCCAGGGAAGGGTGAGAAGGAGGGTGATTTTTTTCATGGATGTATAGTAGCGAAGAAGGATTAATAGAAAATTAGAAATTAGGAATTAGAAATTAGGAATTTTGGTATGCGTTGCGTGGCTACGCTTTTATTGGGAGAGTGTAACACGCAACACGATATAATCACAACCTTATTTCAAGGAGCTAATGATGATCATCGGATTGATAGCGGTCGGGACATTTGTGGGGATCATCTCTGGATTTTTTGGCGTGGGTGGGGGGATGATCCTTGTGCCGCTATTGATGGCGCTGGGGTTTGATATCAAATCGGCCATAGCGATCTCGACGGTGCAGATGGTCTTCAGCTCGGTCAATGGCTCGATTATGAATTATCGCAAAGGTAAACTTCAGGTCAACGAAGGGGTCTGGGTCGGTGTCGGTGGGTTGCTCGGAGGGGTTATCGGTGCGCGGATGACCGATGTGTTGCCGCATGACGTACTTCAGTATATTTTCCTCGCACTTATTCTCTTTGCCCTCGGGCGACTGTTGACCGCCAAAAAACCTCACCCCGATCAGGAAGAGGGCTCCTTTTCCAAGATGGTATTGCTGGCGATTGGGTTTGGGATTGGGATCATTGCGATGATGCTTGGGGTTGGGGGCTCGGTGATGCTCACCCCTATTCTCGTCGGCTTCCTCCACTTCCCGACCAAAAAGGCCGCCACCGCCGGGCTCTTCTTTGTCGTCTTCTCCTCTATCGCCGGACTGGGATACAAATTGGTCGCCGGGACGTTTGCCGATCTTTCACTCGACTGGATGCAGGTGCTCAGTGTGGCGTTCGCTGCGCTGGTAGGTGTGATGCTGGGGATACTACTCAAAGACAAAGTCCACGACACCCACCACCGCCTCTCACTGATCGTGTTGTATGTGGTGATCTTGGGGTTGTTGGTGGAGAAGATCTTTTTTGCAGGGTCTTGACAAAAAATATTTAACATAGTATTATACATACAATTAAACACAAAACTCTAAAGGATACGCGATGGTGTCTTATACAAGAGATGAGATTGTCTCTGCGACAGATTTGGCTCGTAATGTTTCTGGTACGCTGAGCAGCATCACAAAAAAGCAAAAAGAAAAAGTAGCCATCTCCAAAAACAACAGACTTGAAGCTGTCCTGATCGACATTGAGGAGTATGAGCGCCTGAAAGAAGCATACGATCTGCTGGAGCATATCGAGATTGCGAAGATCGTGGAGGAGCGAAGCAAAACACCCAAAGAGGCATACATGACCCTCGAAGAGTCTGCACAGCATTTCGGTATCGATCTGAATGCAATATAAGATTATCTTACATCCTGATGTCACGGCCAAAGATTTGGCCAAGCTTTCCCATGCTCAGCGCACACTGGTATTCAAACAGTTCAAAAAAATCCAAACATCTCCAGAGCTTGGAACGCTTCTTGGCAATAAAAACGGCTACAATCTAAGCGGATATCGAAAAATGTATGTGGATAAAAAGAAAGTACGTATCGTCTATACAATCATGGAGGAGATCATCACGGTTGAGGTGATTGCCGTGGGCAAAAGAGAGGATATGGCTGTTTATGCGAAGGCTTGGGAGAGGAGATCGTAAATACCAGGCTAATCTATCAGCACTCGTGATCTTCTATTGGCTCCTCAAGCCACTCCTGCAAGCGGGCGGGATCATCGGATGGAGTGTGATCTTTACTCCACCGTCACACTCTTAGCCAAATTCCTCGGCATATCCACATCATTTCCCAGCCGGATCGAAATCTCCAGCGCCAGCAACTGCGTCACCACCATCATTTCGAAAAATTCGAGCATCGGATGGCTGTCGTACTGGGTCTGGATGAAGTCATCGGCCAGATCGAATGGGCGGGGGCTGATGGCGAGGATCGTGGCATCGCGGGCGCTGAGTTCTTCGACGTTGGACTTGACTTTGTCATACAGCAGGCTGGCGGGCATAAGCGCGATGGTGAAGAGCTCGCTGTCGGCCAGGGCGATGGGGCCGTGCTTCATCTCGCCAGCAGGGTACCCCTCGGCGTGGAGGTAGCTGATCTCCTTGAGCTTGAGGGCTCCTTCGAGTGCGAGAGGGAAAAAGAGGTCACGCCCGATAAAAAAGAAACCGTGCCCGTGGAGGTAGCGTTTGCTGAGCCTATGGATCCGGTCGTGGAGGGCATCGGTGACGATGAGGGCTTTGGGGGTGTGGAGCATCGCATCGAGTTCTTCCCGGAGGCGATCGGTTTCGATGGTGTTGCGCTGCTGGGCGATCCAGAGGGAGAGCATCCACAGCACCATCGTCTGGGTGGCAAATGCCTTGGTGCTGGCGACCCCTTTTTCGATCCCGGCGCGGGTAAGGAGGGTGGCGTCGCTCTCGCGGACGATGGAGGAGTTATCGACGTTGCAGATACTGAGGCTGCGCAGCCCGGCACGTTTGGCCATCTTGAGCGCTTCGAGGGTGTCGGCCGTCTCGCCGCTCTGGGAGATGGTGATGAAAAGGGTGTCGTTTGTTAGCAGCGGCTCTTTGTGTCGGAATTCGCTGGCGATCTCCACATCGCAGCGGATCTTGGCAATCCGCTCGAAGAGGTACGAGGAGGCCAACGCCGAGTGGTAGCTGGTACCGCAGGCGCAGATTTTGATCGCGTTGATCCCCTCAAAGAGATGGTCGTTAAGTTCTTCGAAGCGGATGCCGTCTTCGAGGACGCGCCCCATCATCGTCTCCCCCATCACGCGGCTCTGTTCGTAAATCTCTTTTTCCATAAAGAAGCGGTAGCCGTCTTTCTGTGCCAGAGCTTTGTCGGTGGGGAGAGGTTGGGTGGAGTAAGATTTGGCTCCGCTCTGATTGAACAGGTGTACTTTGCCCTCTTTGACATATCCGTAGTCGCCGTCTTCGAGATAATAGACTTCCTTGGCTTTACCGATGATGGGCGTATCCGAAGAGGCAAAATAGATCTCCTCCCCGTCAAATCCGATCAGCATCGGTGAGCCGTTTTTGGCAAAGAAAATGGCATCGGGATCGGCTTCGCTCACCAGCAAGATTGCGTACGCCCCTTCGAGACGTTTGACCGTCTGTTCAAAAGCTCCGAACGGATCGTTAGATGCCTGATGATACTGCTCAAAGAGATGGACGATTGTCTCGGTATCGGTCTGGCTGAGGAACGTAACCCCCTCGGCGGCAAGCTCTTTTTTGAGTGCCTGATAATTTTCTATAATGCCGTTGTGGACGACATAGCTGTACTGTCCCATATGGGGGTGGGCATTGAGCTCGGTTGGCTTGCCGTGGGTCGCCCAGCGGGTGTGCCCGATGGCGGCGCCGAAGCCTTCAGAATGGTAGTTTCTGGTCTTTTCCCGCAGGTTGGTCAGTTTGCCGACGGCTTTGAAATTCTGGAGAGATTTTCCCTCTACTACGGCAATTCCTGCCGAGTCGTATCCGCGATATTCCAAGTCCTGCAATCCATCCAGAAGGATCTCTTTTTTCTCTTTTTTCCCAATGTATCCGACGATGCCGCACATATGTTACTCCGTTAAGTCTGAGATAAGATTTTCTATATTATGGCAAAAATTCCCATTCTTCTCGATTAAGAAGAGATCATTGACCTTTCCTTTGATCGTGTGGATCTTGGTCGACGCGACATCGATCCCGTGTGCGTCGAAGCGGTGAATGACGTAGGCAAGGAGCCCTTTTTGATCCCGGGTTCGCAGGCGTAGAGTGGCATATTCACGGGAGTGATCGCAATCGGTTGCGATCTCTTCCCGTTTGATCTCAGGGCGATTAAAGGGGATTCTTTTCGTCCCGTGGTAGGCTTCTTCGATGATACTTTTTACTTCGGAGAGTTCATCGGCGGGGATGGTTTCGTCAAAGTCGATTTTGAAATATTTCAGGTCGTCGTAGAGTTTGGTGATCTCCATGCTGACAATGTTGAGCCGAGCCAGTCGGGCGAGCAGGTACCCGAGGTGAATCGATCTGCGTCGGATGATTTCGAGGGTAAGGAACTGGGTGTTGCTGATGATGTAGTTGAGCGACTTGGTCTCAAAAGCCGCTTCCCCGATGGCAACGATGCGACGGGTACTGTGTCGGATGAAAAAAGCATTAGAGGGGATGGAAAGTATCTTGGTTTGGATGGTTCGGGGGAGGGCGTTGAAGGTTTTGGATCGTTTGAGAGATTCGATTTTTTTCAGGCGTCGAGCCGTCTCATCGAGCGCCGTTTTGTTTTCGAGAACCCCGAGTGATTCTTTATAAAGGGTGCGTACCAAACGGGCGACAAACGGGCTCCAAATCTCTCCACCCACCCCCTTCATGTCGGCATAAGTCAGCAGGTAAATCATGTCTAGCAGGAGGGGGGAATTGAACCGTGACGCAAAACGGAGCAGGGTCTTTTCGTTGTAGAGATCTTCCCGTTGAGCCGTGGTACTCATGAGGGTGTGATAGGTGATGAGGCGTTCCCCCATAGCAACATCCTCATCAGACAAAGAGAGTTTGTGCCCAAAAATTCGGAAAAGCGAGGCGCCGACCTGATGATGATCGCGTTTGCGTCCTTTACCGGCATCGTGCAACAAGGCGACGATTTTGAGTAGGCGTCGGTTCCCGGGGCTGAGCTTTGCATAGATTCCATCGAGCAGTGGATCATTTTTGGGGGCTTCGAGGTGGCGCAACGTTTGCAGCGAGTGGAGATCGACGGTATAGTGGTGGTAGCCGTCAAACTGCGGAAGATCGATGACCTTTTTCATCGGGGGAATAACGTATCCGAGCAAATCGACACTTGAGAGAACCGTCAACGTTGCATAGGCGCTGTTTTGCTCAAAAATTTTGCGAATCTGTTTGTAGAGTTTTGGATCGGGTCGCTCGGGACGTGGGAGATGCACGATATGCTGCAACAAGCGAGGATGAGCGGTGTAAAATTGGTGAGCCTGTGCGTTGAGTTGTTTGAGCAGGGGATGGAAACTCCGGGCAGTGATGCCCTCCTCCACAAGACCGAAATAGAGTTCCGGCACCCGCTCTCCTACGAGTGCTTCGAGCCAGATCTTGCTGTAGAGCCGGATGTGTTTGAGGCTCTGGGAGACACGGCGCGCCAGACGTGTATGTCCCGAAGGTGTATCCGGGTAGCCCAACAGTCGGGCTACCTCCGGGATGTTTTCGAGCCGAAGGCGGTCTTCTTTTTTGCCGGCAACTAGATGAAGAGCCGAGCGCACGCGAAAAAGAAACTCTAGTGCCATCCGAAACTCCCGGTAATCCTCTTCGTCGACGATCTCCCCGGGTAAATCATGGATGCGCGGCACATCGTAGAGAAGCTTGCCCACCCAATAAACGAGGTTGGCATCGCGAAAACCACCGACGCCCTCCTTGAGATTGGGTTCCATCGTCAGGCCGTACTTTTGATGCAGTCGGCGCAACTCTTCGATCTTGGCTCGGATGAACGTCTCAGGATCATCACGCCGGATGAGGCGTATCTGGTTTTGTCCCTCCGTCCAGACAAAGCGTGATCCGAGGATGAAGCGGGATTCGAGGAGGGCGGTTTTGATGGTAATGTCGGTGCGGGAAATTTCGAGAAGTTCACCCACTTCGTGGACCCGGTGCCCCAGCTTGAGCCCGGTATCCCACAGGAGATAGAGGATTTTCTCGATGAGGGCTTGATGGGCATAGCCTGGGATGTCACGGTAGAGGAGCATCAGGTCAATATCTGAGTGAACAGAGAGCTGTTCTCGTCCATAACTCCCCAGTGCGATGAGGGCAAGGGGCAGAGCGTTGGTCGGAGGTTGATAATCCCCGTACAACTCCCGTACCGCCACCCGATAGACCCAGCCGAGGATGTGATCGATTTTGCGGGTGTGTTTGACGAGGAAATCCTTGCCTCCACTCTGCGCAAATGTGCTCTCGAGGGTTTCATTATAGGTTTTGAGGTGCTGCTTGAGCACTTTGGCGATTGCGAAGTCCGGGGCGTTTTCGTGTAGAAGCGTCTCGATCTGTGTTTTGAGTTCTTTCACCTGTGCTCCCTTAGTCCAAAGTCCAATAGTATTGGTGGTATAATACCAAAATTTTTCAATGGATACTGCATGAATCTGATAGACAAAGTACGCCAAGGCGACCGACTCACCCAAGCCGATGGAGAAGCCCTCTACGACCTCGACCTGATGACCCTCGGGGAGTTGGCCGATGCCATCCGCCGTGACAAATACGGCACCAAAACGTACTTCAATATCAACCGCCATATCAATCCTACCAACGTCTGTGCCGATACCTGCAAATTCTGCGCGTACTCCGCCAGCCGCAAAAACCCTCACCAATACACCATGACCCCTGATGAAGTGGCGGCCATTGCCGTCGAAGCGCATGAGCGGGGTGCCAAAGAAGTCCACATCGTCTCAGCCCACAACCCCACCGGCGGGGTGGAGTGGTACATGGATGCGTTTGCCAAAGTTCGTGCAGCTCTTCCGGAGATCCACATCAAGGCGATGACCGCTGCCGAGGTGGATTACCTCTCTCGCACGTACGGTCTGAGCTATGATGAAGTGCTCGATCGGATGATTGAGAGTGGGGTGGACAGTATGCCCGGCGGCGGGGCGGAGATCTTCGATGAAAAAGTCCGAGAATACCTCTGCAAAGGGAAAGTTACGTCCGATCAGTGGATCGACATTCATCGCAAATGGCACCAGCGGGGACGTCAGAGCAATGCCACGATGCTCTTCGGTCATGTTGAGACCCGCGCCCATCGGGTCGATCACATGCTGCGTCTGAGGGCATTGCAGGATGAGACCGGCGGGTTCAATGCCTTCATTCCGCTGGTCTATCAGAAGGAAAACAATTTCCTCCGTGTCACCGAGTTCCCCACTGGCCAGGAGATACTCAAGACCTACGCCATCAGCCGTATCCTCCTTGACAACATTCCCCACATCAAAGCCTATTGGGCGTCGGCCACCATTGGTCTGGCGCTCATCGCCCAGGAGTTTGGATGTGACGACATGGATGGGACAATCGAAAAAGAGTCGATCCAGTCCGCTGCCGGAGCTGAGAGTGCGAGCGGAATGGATATGGAGAGCTTCGTTGCATTGATCAAAAATGCCGGTTTTACTCCGGTGGAACGTGACAGTCTGTATCGGGAGCTCAAAGACGACTTTTATCACCGCACCAATAAATAGTCTGAATTTTTGATGCTGCAATTTTGTTCATAGTCAAGGCAGATTTTCGCAGGACTCGCCAAAGCGAATTCAAGAAAATCTAACGCAGAGTATGGGCAAAAGTGCTGCACCCTTCGGGGAGAGCGATACGAGACGATCTGCACGCAAAAAAATCTTTGAATTACCTACGGGTAGTCCTTCAGATTTTTTCATGCACATCTCATCTCGTCTCGCTCTCTCAAAAGTTTAGACTATTTGTTGGTACGGTGATAATTTGCCAAAAACCCCATTTTGTGGTACAATTCTAAACGCTGCATTGACTACAAAAGGAGTTTGCCATGCCTCACGACACATTTACCTTCATTGACAACCGGGATAATACCCGCTACGACTATCCTATCCTTACGGGGAAGCGAGGGCCTTCGGTAGTCGATATCCGTTCTTTCTTCAAAGATACGGGGATGTTTACGTACGATCCCGGATTTACCTCGACGGCCAGCTGTAAATCTACCATTACTTTTATCGACGGTGCCAAAGGGGAGCTTCGCTATCGGGGTATTCCGATTGAGGAACTGGCAACCAAGCACAGCTACCTCGAGACCTGCTATCTGCTGCTCAACGAAACACTTCCAAATGCGGAGCAATTGGCGGACTTTGATTTGGAATTACGCCATCGCGCCTTTTTGCACGAAGGGTTGCTTAATCTCTTTCATGCTTTCCCGGACAATGCTCATCCCATGGCGACACTCAGTGCTGCCACGACAGCGTTGGCGTCCTTTTACGATACCCATCTTGAGATCAATGATGAAGCGGAGTATCAAGAGATGGCGCGGAGAATCATTGCCAAGATCCCGACAATTGCCGCCTATGCCTATCGCCATTCACTTGGGATTCCTTTTATTTATCCGGATGTGGATTTGAGCTTTACTGAAAATTTTCTGACGATGATGCGTGCTTACCCCGGAGGAAAAATGCATCGAACAATTGAGGGAGAAGCGAAGATTCGTGATGTGGAGATCCGGGCACTTGACACGATCTTTACCCTCCATGCTGACCACGAACAAAATGCCTCGACGACCGTGGTGCGGGGTGTGGCTTCGACGGGAGCCCATCCGTACGTCGCGATCGCTTCGGGGATTGCCGCATTGTGGGGCAGGGCACACGGAGGTGCTAATGAATCGGTCATCGCTCAGCTGGAGATGATCGGCAGTGTGGATAATGTCGAAACATACATTGCCAAAGCTAAAGATCCTAATGATCCGTTCCGACTCATGGGGTTTGGTCACCGTGTGTACAAAAACTTCGATCCTCGAGCCCGTATTCTCAAAGAGTTGCAGGATGAGCTGCGTGAAGAGTTGGGTCTGGATACGGAATTGATGGCGATCGCTCGCCGGATCGAGGAGATCGCGCTGAGTGATGACTACTTTATCTCACGAAAGCTGTACCCCAATATTGATTTTTATACTGGCGTGATCCTTACGGCACTCAAAATTCCCAAGTCGATGTTCACCCCTATCTTTGTGATCGGGCGTACGGTAGGCTGGGTAACCCAGTGGATCGAGTTCAAAAAAGATACTGCGTCCAAGATTGCCCGTCCGCGCCAACTGTATATCGGAGACTAACTCGCCTAAGCTGACCCATGATAGAATGCGGAACTTTATGCCCGGGAGTTTTGCATGGTACTCATGATTGACAATTACGACAGTTTTACCTACAACATAGTCCAATACTGTCGTGAACTGGGTGCCGATCTCAAAGTCATCCGTAACGACGAACTCACAGTGGAGGCCATCCGTGAACTGAGCCCCGAAAAGATCATCCTCTCCCCTGGTCCCTCGAAACCGGACGATGCCGGAGTGACGCTGGAGGTGATCAAAACGTTTGCGGAAGATGAGGTGCCCATGATGGGGATCTGCCTGGGGCATCAGAGTATCGCTCAGGTCTTTGGCGGGGAAGTGATCCGAGCCAAAAACATGATGCATGGCAAAACGTCTCAAGTGCACATTGACCGGAAAACCCCTATCTATAACGCCATCCCTGAAACATTCCAGGCGACCCGTTATCATTCACTGACGGTTAACTCAGAAAACCTTCCGGACACCCTCGAAGTGACATCCCACAGCCTTGATGACGGGGAGATCATGTCGATCCAGGTCAAGGGCAAACCCATTTATGGTGTGCAGTTCCATCCCGAATCGATCATGAGCGAATACGGACATGAGATACTTGACAATTTCTTAAAGCTCTAAAAGGCACCTCTTCTTAGAGAGATTGTTTCCAAAATACACATTCCCACCAAACCTTCCTGAATATTTTTAGCTTATGGATAAGTTAAAACACCCAAAAGATACAATGCTGTAACTCAAACAACCAAAGGAGAACTCAATGGCTCAAAAGGCGATTAGAGAATACGATGGCAAAGCAATTTTTGCGCGTCATTGGAACGATTATTTTGACGGGTTTCATTACGGATTCAAATCGGTATTGGTCACCAGCGGCGACGAATTGCGTGCCAAAGCCAAAGAGCACGGCTTTGAATGGCTCAATCAGGAGCCGTTGGTTGCCAAGCCTGACATGCTCTTTGGTAAGCGCGGCAAGAACGACCTAGTTCTTTTCCGTGTGAATAAGCCCGGTGATGTGACTCTTGAGGATGCCGCCAAATGGATCGATGAGAAGCAGGCGCACGATGTGACGCTTCTGAGTGGTCAGCATGGTCACCTGAGTCACTTTATTGTCGAGCCGTTTACGCCCCATACTCAGGAGCAGGAATATTACATTTCTGCCACAACTGTCGGCGAAGATGATGTTCTTTACATGTCTGCCGAAGGGGGCATGGAGGTCGAAGAAGGTTGGGATGAGAAAGTCAATGAAGTCCATATCCCCATCAATATGCCTGACAGCGATATGGAAAAGATGGTACGTTCACATGTTCCAGCCGATATCCCGGCTGAGAACAAAGAGGCATTCATCTCTTTTGCTATCCAATTCTTCAAGTTTTACCGTGACATGAATTTCGCGTATCTTGAGATCAATCCCATTGTCATGCTCGAGGGGGGCAACATGGCCATCCTCGATCTTGTAGCCCGCTTGGATGATACGGCTGGATTTATGATGCGGGATCAATGGGGAGAGATAGACTTCCCTACGCCATTTGGTATGGAGGATCAGAGTCCAGAAGAGGCGGCGATCGCCGAAGCTGACTCCAAATCCGGTGCATCACTCAAGCTGACAATCCTCAATCCCATGGGACGCATCTGGACGATGGTAGCCGGGGGTGGAGCATCCGTCGTGTACGCCGACACCATCGCCGACATGGCCGGAGTTGAAGATCTCGCGAACTATGGCGAATACAGTGGTGGACCAACGACTGGAGAAACCAAATTTTATGCAGAGACAATCTTTGATCTCATGACCCGTTATGATGACCCACGTGGCAAAGTACTCATCATTGGTGGTGCGATTGCCAACTTTACCGATGTGGCTAAGACCTTCACCGGGATCATTCAAGCCTTTGAAATTTACGCTGAGAAGCTCAAGGCTCACAAGACCAAAATCTACGTGCGTCGTGGTGGCCCTAACTATGAAAAAGGGCTCAAAGACATCAAAGAAGCAGCGGATAGACTGGGACTCGACATCGAAGTATACGGCCCGGAAACACACGTGACAGATATTGTGCGTATGGCACTTGAGAAGTAAGGGAGAGACAGTATGAGCAGATTATTTACCAAAGACACCCAGGCGATTTTCTGGAACAACAACAAAACAGCGATCCAGCGAATGTTGGATTATGATTACACGATTGGACGGGACAAACCTTCTGTGGCAGCTATTGTAGCCCCTACCAGCAACAACAAGTTTGAAAAGTTCTTTTACGGTCCTGATGAGATCATGGTTCCCCTTTACAAGAGTACTGCCGATGCCAAAGCGGCTCAACCCCAGGCAGACGTTCTGTTGAACTTTGCTTCATTCCGTACAGCGTACGATGTGACGATGGAAGCTCTCGAGATCGGGGGATTCAAAAGCATTATGATTACAGCCGAAGGGATTCCTGAGCGTTTGGCACGTACCATGAACCAGGCAGCACGCGATGCGGGTGTGACAGTCATCGGACCTGCTACGGTTGGTGCAATTGCTCCGGGTGCTTTCAAGATCGCTAACATCGGTGGCACCATCGACAACATTATCAACTCCAAACTCCACCGTGCCGGTTCGTGCGGATTGGTGACGCGCTCGGGCGGGTTGTTTAATGAACTCTCCAATATCATTGCCATCAATGCCGACGGTATTGCCGAAGGTGTTGCCATTGGGGGTGACCGCTTCGTTGGATCGGTCTTTATCGACAACCTCCTCCGTATGGAATCTAACCCGGATGTCAAGTATATGATTCTCCTCGGTGAAGTGGGTGGTACTGAAGAGTACAAAGTGATTGAAGCAGTCAAAGACGGCCGGATCAAAAAACCCATCATTGCCTGGTGTATTGGAACCATCGCCAAGCATTTCAGCAGTGGGGTACAGTTCGGTCACGCGGGAGCTTCCGCGAATGCTGAGCGCGAAACAGCTGAAGCCAAAAACAAAGCCATGGCCGAAGCTGGCATCCACGTTCCAGCTTCGTTCAACGACCTCCCCGCTACGATCAGAGAAGTCTATGAAGAGTTGCGTGCCAACGGAACGATTCAGGAGATTCCCGAGCCTGAGCTCAAAACCATTCCTAAAACCCGTCGCTCCAAGCAGTTCATATGTACCATCTCTGATGATCGTGGTGAAGAAGCCACCTACGCCGGTTTCCCCATCAGCTCAGTGGCGACACCTGACACCGGAAAGGGGATTGGGGATGTTATTTCCTTACTGTGGTTCAAAAAACAGTATCCAAAATGGGCTACTGAGTTTATCGAGACCGTCATAAAGACTGTTGCCGATCATGGTCCTGCTGTTTCCGGCGCTCACAATGCCAAGGTAACAGCTCGTGCCGGTAAATCGGTTGTTGAATCACTCGTAACCGGTCTCCTGACGATTGGCCCCCGCTTTGGTGGTGCGATCGATGGTGCAGCCAAGTATTTCAAGTATGCAGATGATAACAACTTGACTCCTGCTGAATTCCTCAGTTACATGAAGAAACAAGGTGTGCCCATCCCCGGTATCGGTCACCGCATCAAATCTCTCAAGAACCCTGACCTCCGTGTTGAAGGGCTCAAGAAATTTGCGGCTGAGCATTTCCCTTCAACACCTTTGTTGGATTATGCACTGACTGTTGAGCAGTTAACCACGAGCAAAAAGGAAAACCTCATTCTCAATGTTGACGGTACGATTGGGATCTTGATGGTTGATATGTGGCGTGCACTGGGTTATCCCGAAGATGAGATTGATGAGTTTATCGAGTCCGGTACCTTGAATGCCTTCTTTATTGTTGGTCGCAGTATCGGCTTCATCGGCCATATCCTTGATGAGAAGCGCTTGGCTATGCCCATGTATCGCCATCCTATGGACGATATCCTCTACGATGTACAGGAAGCTGAAGAACTTTAAGTTTTTTCTACTATATTAATGTAAGGCGACGCATTCGCCTTACATCCCCTTCTTAACTCTCCCTTCCAAAAAAACAAAGAAATTTTACTTTTCCTAAAAAAACCCTTGACATTCAAAGAATTACCCGCTATAATACGCGTCCACAAACAGAGAGACCTTGAGTTAAGGGCTTAAAAATTTGTTTGGATTATCGCAAGATAAG
>JALVWV010000056.1 GCA_027023145.1 Campylobacteraceae bacterium
TGTCTCGACGACGGATGGGTGTTATGCCGTGCGGCAGGGTACGCGTAGGGAGAGCAGCATGGAGGTAGAGTACCGTGCTGGGAGACTGGCGCATGCTGCCGGGATTGCACCTGATATTTTCCTCTACGATGCGGATAGGGCTTTGATGGTGTTGGAGTTTATCCCCGGTGAGCACCGAACACACCTAAGCCATGAAGCGATTATTTCTCTTGCCCATGCCCTTCGGAAACTCCATGTGATACCTTATCGAGACGCCAACCTTCCACACATCGATCTGCATCATCTCATCGAAATCGATCAACCCGAAATTATCGAAGCATTCGCGACAGTAGAGCGTTTTCCTGACCAGTTGGCTCTTTGCCACCACGACCTCACACCACGCAACATACTTTGGAATCACGATGAGCCGACGCTGATCGACTTTGAGTTTGCTGGGATCGGGGATGTTTGTTTTGATTTGGCGGCTGTGTGTGTGGAGTTTGCGTTTGACGGGGAGGCGGAGTCAATATTTTTAGCTACTTCCTTCAGGAGGTGGGACTTCAGTCCCGCAGGTGCGGGGTGGAAACCCCGCCTCCCAAGGGGCAGGGAAAGTGATTTAAAAAGAGAAGATTCTGTTTGCCCCTCGAAGAAGTTGGTGGCGTATAAGGTGCTCTACCGGGCACTCCGCCGACAGTGGTTTGCCCGGCATGGGATCGATCAGATCCCGTAATCGGCTCCGTATTTTTCGGCGACGAAGTCAATATCCTTGTCACCACGACCGGAGAGATTGATAAGGATGGTACCGATGTCGGGGTTGGCTTGGGCGAGGTTAAACGCGTGTGCTAGAGCATGCGCCGATTCGATGGCAGGGATAATCCCCTCGAGACGGGAGAGCTCAAAGAAGGCATCGATCGCCTCTTTGTCACTGACGGTGCCGTACTGGACGCGACCGATGTCTTTGAGGTAGCTGTGCTGGGGGCCGACACCGGGGTAGTCAAGCCCACTGGCGACGGAGTAGACTTCGGCTGGCTCTCCGTCGGCGTCTTTGAGCATGTAGGTTTTGAATCCATGAATGATGCCCGGTTCACCGAGAGTGAGGGTGGCGGCGTGCTCACCCAGCTCGTCAAGGCTGCGACCGGAGGGCTCGGCGCCGTGCATAGCAACGGTTTCATCGTTCATAAAGGCAGTGAAGAGTCCCATGGCATTGCTACCCCCTCCGACGCAGGCGACAAGGTTATCAGGGAGTGTACCGGTCATCTTCTGAAACTGTTCCCGGGCTTCGACACCGACGATGGATTGGAAGTCACGCACCATAGCGGGGTACGGATGTGGTCCTACGACTGACCCGATCCCGAAAAACTGTGAATCGGGATCGGCCATATAGGCACCAAAGGCTGAATCGACGGCCTCTTTGAGTGTCTTGCGTCCGTGGGTGACTGGGACGACGTTTGCTCCGAGGATGCGCATCCGGATGACGTTGGGGTGTTCTTTGGCCATGTCCACTTCGCCCA
Source organism: Campylobacteraceae bacterium (assembly GCA_027023145.1). Classification (GTDB taxonomy): domain Bacteria; phylum Campylobacterota; class Campylobacteria; order Campylobacterales; family Sulfurovaceae; genus S017-3. The sequence goes on from JALVWV010000056.1 coordinate 1,491, forward strand.
TGTGGATGTCACACTCGAGCCCGACCAGCGCAGCAGCCGTGGCCAATGCGACTCCGTGCTGTCCGGCACCGGTCTCAGCAATGAGCTTTTTCTTGCCCATTTTTTTGGCGAGCAGCGCTTCCCCGAGGGTATGGTTGATCTTGTGTGCTCCGGTGTGATTGAGATCTTCCCGTTTGAGATAGATGGGGGTGCCGTATTTCTCCGAGAGATGTTTGGCATGGAAGATGGGGCTGGGACGCCCGACGTAGTGCTGGTACAGATCGGTCAATTCCGCGATAAAATCGGGGTCTTTGCGGATCTTTTCGTACTCTTGGGCGATATTCTTCATGATCGGATCGAGATCGGGTGGGAGAAACGCGCCTCCGTACTCACCAAAATAGCCGTTTTCGTCGGGTTGAGGACAGTCAAAGATGTTTTGTGCCATGGGGGATACTCCTTGGGAAATGTTGTACAAAGATTGTACGTTATAAGATATTTTGAACAACTTAGAATTGCATCTTAGGAGGAGGTTTTGGCTATAATTATCCCAATCTACACATCGAGGAGAGATGATGTCCAAAATTATTGACCATTTCAAGGTACTGACACAAATACCGCACTGCTCACGGGATGCTGAGGCGCTGTTTCTCTATCTGAGAGATTTTGCTGCGGATCACGATTACACAGTTCAGATCGATGATGCAGGAAACATTCTCGCATCGAAGGGTAAGCCCGAAATATGCCTTCAGGCGCATTACGATATGGTCTGCATGGGAGAGGCTCCGCAGATCGAAATAGAAGAGCGTGACGGGTGGCTCCATGCGGTGAATGCTTCTTTGGGCGCGGACAACGGTATCGGGATCGCGATGATGATGGCGTTGATGGAGGAGAGGATAGAGGCGGAATTTCTGTTTACCGCCGATGAAGAGATCGGGCTGATCGGTGCCAATGCCCTCTCTTTTGACCTTCAATCCTCACGGATGCTTAATCTCGACAGTGAAGATGAAGCCGAAGTGTACATCGGATGTGCCGGCGGAGCTGACATCATCGGAGAGGTATTTGATGAGCAGGTTCCTGGACATGGGGCATGCTATGAAGTGGCAGTGCGGGGGCTCCCCGGTGGGCACTCGGGTGTCGATATCGACAAGGATATCCCCTCAGCGATTACACTTTTGGCAGAATACTTGCACAAAGAGGGGGTGAATCAACTCTCTACCATTATCGCCGGTGAACGGCGCAATGCCATTCCGTCCAATGCGGTTGCCATCGTCCGAAGTGACACTCCGTTGACCGGACGGGGGGATGTGACAGTACGTCCGTTGGCAGAGTCTCCCGATGTCTATCGCGAGAGCCAGACGATACTCGATTATCTTCATCGTTTCAAGCAAGGGGTACGATCGATGAATACGCAGCTCGGTATCCCTCAGACCAGCCTCAATCTGGCGATGGTCAACGATGCCTATACTCCTCGAGGTCTGACGATCGAGGTCAGCGCTCGTGCGATGAGCATGGGGGATTTGGAGGTCGTGATTGCCGAAACGGTGACCGAGATGGATATGTCGGGTTTCAAGGTGCGTGTTGAAGACAAGTACCCAGCTTGGAAACCAGAGGAAAACGCCTTTACCCGCGAAGTGACCGCTGCGATGGAGGCAGAGTTTGGTACCGTCAAGACCATGGCGATCCATGCCGGCCTCGAGTGTGGTGTACTGAGCCAGCAATACCCGCAGATCCAGTTTGCCTCCATTGGCCCGACGATCCGATACCCTCACTCGACACGGGAGTGTGTTGACTTGGCATCGGTGGAGCGGACGTTTCGGGTGGTGGAGAGGTTGGTAAGGAGTGAGAAGTGAGAAGTGAGAAGTGAGAAGTGAGAAGTGAGGAGTGAGGAGTGAGGAGTGAGGAGTGAGGAGTGAGGAGTGAGAAATCGCGATGCTTGTGGAACTGAAGTCCCAGCCCCATACAATGAAAATATGACAATCTGACACATTTTTCTCTCCCTCCTCCAATTTTTGCTACAATACTCCCAAGATAAACATCAGGATACTTCCATGCCAGCTACCAATACTATTGCATGCCCAAACTGCGGAACCGAGATCGACATCGATGCGATCTTTTACCATCAGGTAGAAGAGAAATTCAAACACCGGCAAATAGAGGAGCGGCGTAAGCTTCAGGCTGAGATCGACAGTGCACGTGCTCAATACAAAAATCATCTCGATAGCCTCAAGAAAAAAGAAGAAGCCCTCGCCACCGAAAAAGAGCACTTTGACGAAGCGTTGCGCAAAGCGACCCGGGAGCAGCTGCGCAAAGATCGTGAGCAGATGGCACAGGAGCTCAAGCAGCAGCTTGCCGAGGAGCAGAGTGCCGCGATGGCTGCCCTCCAAAAAGAGCTTGAGGAGAAATCGGGCAAACTCAAAGAGCTTCACGCTGCTACCGCCCGTATCGCCCAGCTCGAACGGGAAAAAGCCGAAGCCACCGCCCGCGCCAAAGCCGAAGCGGAACTCGAACTGAACAAACGCCTCGCCGAAGAGAAGAGCAAACTTCAGAAAGCTGTCGACGATGAAACTGCCCTCAAACTCCGCGCCAAAGATGAGCAAATCGAACAAATG
>JALVWV010000057.1 GCA_027023145.1 Campylobacteraceae bacterium
TCCGCACCATCAAAAAGCGGCTTCATTTCTTCGGCGATTTTCCCGGCAACGACACCGGTACCGGCTGGAGCAGCAGTCTCACCCGAGCCGTCCGTAGCTTCAAAACACGTTTCAACCTCCCCAAAGAGGATTATATCGACAACAAGGTGATCCTCTACCTCAATAAACCCAAAAGCTTTTACCTTCGGAAAATTCTCACCAACCTCGATATCCTCAAACTCTACCCGCGCCATTTCGAATCGGAGTACGTCGAGGTGAATGTCCCCGACTACCGGCTCCGCTACATCCAGCATGGTAAAACCGTCTTTTCCAGCCCTCTTGTCGTCGGGCGGATCGATCGCCCTACTCCAATCTTCAGTGATCGGATCGAATACATGGTGCTCAATCCCACCTGGACCATCACCGACAACCTCGTCCGCCGCGACCTCATCCCCGTCCTGCGCACCAGTCCGGGCTACCTCAAAGCCCACAACATTCATGTCTTCCAAGGGGGAAAGGAGGTACCGTTTGACTTCGCCAAACTGGCTCGCGCGGAACACGGCGGTGCGATCCCCTACCGTTTCGTCCAGTTCCCCAGCGACAAAAACGCCCTCGGGCGGGTCAAATTCATGTTTCCGAATAAATACTCCGTCTACCTGCACGATACCGACAACCACTCCCTCTTCCAATACCGCTACCGCGTCTTCAGCTCCGGGTGCATGCGGGTGGGCAAGCCGTTTGATTTCATGAATATCCTGCTGCATCATGCCAAGGGAAGCTACTCCGAGGCACGCATCCGCAAAATCCTCTCCACCAACAAGCCCACCACCATCCGTCTGGCCAAACCGATCCCGGTACACATCCTCTACAATACCGTGTACCGCGAAGGGAACAAAGATCACTTCCTCTACGACATCTACATGTACGAGCAGATGATCTACGAATCAAGCGCCGGGCACGTCAAGTCCTCTTTTACCGTACCGAAAAAACGGTTAACGGGGGTCAAGCGGGTCGGGCGAATCCACCGGGATAAGAAGCAGTAAAGAATACCTTTTTCTGGCTTCTGCGTTTTCTCGTGTCATATCCTACCGATGAGCGCATCCCCCATCGGAGCAGGAAGGCGCAGCTAATATAAAAATCCAAACAACCACAGGGGAATTTTGTTCCCAAATCCAATCTCAATATCATCCGCGATGACAAAAGACTCCTTGACATCTTTGATTTGCTTGAAGCTTTTGTTTTTGCCTCCAATCTCAAAGAGGTAGCGTTCATCGACTAAAAAGTCTCCGATTTTGCTGTAGTTTATTTCGTGGTTTTGACTGAGCGAATTGGCAAAAAACGTTTCCCGGATTGTCCCCTTCATGGGATCTTTACAATAAGCATGATAAAGATTGGGATTGTGCAGATAGAGTTTCTCCGGTTTGGTGAAGAGTCCATCCCCTCGGTGTTTGGCTCTGAGTTCAAGGAAGATAGAACCACGTGCGAGGTAATCCATATAGAGATAGAGCCGGTCTCTCGGTATCCCTATTTTTTTACTCAGTGCGCTGATGTTGACCGTATAAGGCTCCGAAAGACAAAGCAGCTTGACTAACTTTTTTAGATTGACTACGTTTTCATATTTCATGGAGAAAATCGAGGGCAAATCGACTTCGATCACGACATTGATGGTGCGTTCAAGCTTCTCAAGATATCGTTCATGGTCAGCGAAATAAAAGGGATAATATCCCATCTTGAGATAGGGCGTAAAATGTTCAAGTGGCTTAAAAAAATTCAGGAGTGTCGTGGCAATCTGCGTATGATTTATAAGGATCTCCTCCAGAGTATACCTCGGCAGACTTGTATCCAGTTTCATTTCCAAAAACTCCCGATAGGAGAGTCCCTGAGCGTGGACAATGACAGCTCTTCGGCTGAGATCTGCTTTGGAGTGTTCGAGTCTCAAAGCACTGCTTCCGGAGAAGATCACCCTGAGATTGAGCCGGTCGTAAATATTTTTGAGCTCTATTTCGAAGTTTTTGCTTTTGTGAATCTCGTCAATTGCAAGCACCTCTCCACCATGTAACTCAAAATATTTCGCAATCTCAAAAAGGCTGATATCTGAGACTTCGATCATATCGGCGGAAAAATAGAGCTTTTTCTCAAAAGGCAAGTCCAGCCCCCGCAAATGCTGAAGCATGGCCGTTGTTTTACCAACCCCTCTGGCACCTATCAGCCCTGTCATTTTTTGATTTTCGTCGATGCTTTTGGCAAAATAGCGCTCATAGCGACTCTTGCACTGAGTAGTCAGCCGTGTGGAATTTTCAAGCAGTACCTCTAACAGATTATCCATGGAAAACTCTTTTTGGGATAATTATACAAAAAAAGCTAAAAGTGTTGTGTACACACAACACAAATTCATATTTTTTGTATGAAATTTACAACATAAAAGATCAACTTCTCCCTTCGTGATCTTCTCTCTTGGTAATGGCTTGATATTTTGTGTTTGGATGGTGCCTTTAGTCCCTTTACGCTAAAATATCTCTATCCCAAATACACGGACACACCATGCTCAAGCTCACTCCCCTGAAGCCACGACAGTATCTTGCTCCATTGTTTTCCAAAAAGAGCATCCAAGCAGAGGCATTCGCACGCTTCTTGATGGAGCTTGAGCGGCTGATGAAGCTAGACCAATCCGAGAGCGAAGAGTATCAGAAAAATCGGGTCAAAGACTTCCTGGTCAACACTTACGGCTACGAGATCAATACCAAGGGGCGGATCGATCTGGCGATTTTTGGTCAGGAGGGTGTCGAGGTGATCATGGAGTTCAAAAGCTTGGCCAATACGGCTGAGATGATCACCCACGATGCGCTCCACAAAAAAGCCTTTGCTGAGGCGATCAAATACTTTTTTGACGAGAGAGCCGGGGGCAATCATGCTCTCAAACACATCCTCATCCTTACGGCCTTTGAGTGGTATGTGTTTGATGCCAAGGAGTTCGAGCGGCTTTTTTGGCAGGAGAGGGTGTTTCGAGAGGTGTACGATGCGTATACCCGTCCAGACTCGCTCCTCTCTAAGACAGGCGATGTGTATGCGGAGCTGGTCGCCCGCCTCAAAAAACTACCCTCCAAGGAGTCCCTGCTCGATGAGCCGACGATCGAAGGGGTCTATGTCAACCTCCAAAGCACACGTAGCGAAAAAGAGCAGATCGCACTCTACAAACTCCTCTCCCCCGACACCCTCCTCAAGCGCTTCAATCCCAACGATGCCAACACCCTCGATCGGGCTTTCTATGCTGAGCTCCTCTACCTGCTCGGACTCGAAGAGGTCAAAGACGGGGGCAAAAAGGTGATCCGCAGAGCCGCCGCGCAGCACAGCGGTTCCCTCTATGAAAACATCGTCCAGAAGCTCTCTCAGCACGGCAAACCGACCGACTTTGAATCGGTCATCCGCCTGATGATCATCTGGATCAACCGCATCCTCTTTTTGAAACTCCTCGAATCCCAGCTGATCAAATGGAACGGCTCGGATGACTATGCTTTTTTGAATGCGGAGACGATCCGGGACTTCGACCGGCTGGAGACGCTCTTTTTTGACATTCTGGCACACAAACCCCACGAGCGGGCACACCGGGAGTTTGACCACATTCCTTATCTCAACTCATCGCTGTTCGAGCCCCATGAGTTCGAGCGCAAGACGATGATGCTCTCGTCATTGCAGGACGATTGTGATATGCCCTATTATCCCAAAACCGTCCTCAAGGATGTCCACGGCAAACGCAAAGAGGGAGAGGTCAACATGCTCCACTATCTCTTCGCATTTCTCGATGCGTATGATTTCGCCAGCGAGGGGAGCGAAGAGGTGGTCGCCCGAACCAAATCGCTCATCAACGCCTCGGTACTCGGACTGATCTTCGAGAAGCTCAACGGCTACAAGGACGGGAGCTTTTATACACCGAGTTTCATCACGATGCACATGTCCCGCGAGACGATCACCCGCGCCGTCATCGACCGGTTCAATCAGGCCAAAGGGTGGGACTGCGCGACCCTCGACGATCTCGATGACCGGATCGCAGATCGTGAGGGTGTT
>JALVWV010000058.1 GCA_027023145.1 Campylobacteraceae bacterium
GTCATGTAACGGCCGAGAATAGCAGCATCCCCTGCGATGAATCCACTGCGCAACCCCGGAGCCGAGGAGCGCTTGGAGATGGAGTTGACCACGAGGATATTCGTAAACTCAGGGTTGCCGGCTTCGATAGACGCATTCAGCAATGAGGGGATCGGATCGTGCAGATAGAGATCGGTATAACATTCGTCGTTGAGGAGAACAAAGTCGTGCTTGAGTGCCAACCGCACCCACTCCACCATCTGTTCACGTGTCAACACCGACGCTGTGGGGTTGTCAGGGGAGTTGAGGATCACCAGGTCGCATTTGGAGAGCTCGCTTTCGTCAATTGTCGGTTGAAAATGGTTGTCAGCGGTCAAGTTGAGATAGACGACCCGGGCACCGCTGACCCTGGCTGCCCCCTCGTAGATCTGATAAAACGGATTAGGGAAAGCCATCACTGGGTTGTCAATCCCATCAAGCAGAAACTGTGGAAAGTTGAACAACACTTCCCGTGTCCCAAACGTCGGAATGATCTGTGTATCATCCAGCTTCAGCCCAAACCGCTTGTCAAGGTAGGTTAACATCCCTTGACGGAGAAAAGGTTCCCCGGATGTCTTGGGATATTTGTTGAACAGATGTGCATGCTCTTTGAGCGCATCAAGAATAAACGACGGCGTCGCAAACTGCGGCTCTCCGATTGTGAGACTGATCGGCTCGGTACCCTCTGGCGGTTCAATATCCGCAAGCAGACGGTTGAGCTTTTCGAATGGATACGCTTCAAAATCTGTTTTCATTTATGTATCTCTCCCGGTTACTTGGTATGCTGCTGCACACCCTTGCAATTTTTAGTAAAGGGGACGCGACTTCAGTCGCGTTTAGTGGGACTGAAGTCCCAGCCCCTTATCCTTCCCTCACCATTCACTATCTACTATCCACCATCAACCAATACACCAATACACTAATTCCTCACTCCTAAATCTATTTATACCGCACCAACCACTCAATAATTTGATTCTCAAGCACACTCCCTTTCCACCGTTCCCGTCCATTATACAAGATCGCAAGGACGTAGAGTTTACCGGATTTTCCTCGGACATAACCAGCAATATTTTTGGCATTGTTGAGGGTACCCGTTTTCATCCAAGCACGCCCCTTGGCAACACTACGCTTGAAGCGTCGTTTGATCGTCCCATCTTTCCCGGCGATAGCCAGAGCATTCATCCAGCGGGTTCCCAGGGTTTTGTATGCATCGTTCAGGACGTTGACCAATGCAGAGGCTGTGATGTGTGAATGTCGGGAGAGACCGCATCCGTTTTGAATCCGGATCCGATCATTCCAGAGCCCGCGTGATCGGAGGATCGATCGAACCGCTTTGGCGCCTTTGGCTTCAGTTGCCGGTGCCCCTTCGTGCTGCGCACCCAGAAGCAAAAAAATATGACGGGCATAAAGGTTGTTGCTTTTCTTATCTGTCTTGGCAACAATTTTCAAAAGAGAACGTGACCGATGCACCATCAGAGCTTTGGCCGAGCGTGGCACCCGTGCCAGAACCATCTTACCGTCAAAAGTGATCCCTGCCCGTTTCAATGCCGCTGCGAATGCGTGATAAAAGCTTACATACGGATGGGTCAACAATTTACTGTAGGTACGCCGGGGACAGTGGATGGAGAGGGTACCGCTTACTACGACGGCGGGACGGGCACCCTTGTTGGATATTCCAATATTCGGCCAGCCAAATTTACCCCGACACGCGGCATCGGTCGGCTTGAGACGGTTGATGATATCGTAGTCATCGCCTGGAATCGCCTTGGAGACCTCAATTGTACTGCCACGGGGTCGAACAACGATTTGGGTCATATGGTCATCCAGCATCATTGCATCAGGCATGGCATTATATTCACTGTATCGGTTGCGATCAAATCCGGAAGAGACTTTGTCCGTGTTGGCAAAAAAAGAGCGGTCGATGATCAAATTTCCCTGGATACGTTTGACACCAAGATGCCGTATCCTTCGGGCGATCCGATCGATATCCTTCCGGGTCAATGTCGGATCACCGAAGGCCTCCACCACCAAATCTCCCTGAATCACACCTCGATGAAACCGTCCGGTATAGTAAAACCGGGTCGGCCATCGAAAACCCGTCCCCAGATCTACTAAAGCACTGTAGGTGGTCAAAATCTTCATGACTGATGCCGGGGTGCGAGCCTGATCCGGTGTGAGAGAGGCGATGGTTTTTCCGCTTTTAACTTCGCGGATCAAGATGCTGACACTGGAGGGGGCAATCTTGTTTTTGGTCAGCATACTCTCGATCGCCTGAGGCAACGCAGCAGGAGCGAGGCTCACCAGCAGGATCCATGTGACGATGAGCGGCCGCATCATCCACGCTTCCCTTCCACCGCAACGCGCAACTGCTCCAATGCCTGCTCCAACAAGGAGCGTGACGTACCGATATTCAAACGCATAAATCCTGAACCGGCTTGACCAAAGCTGATGCCAGGGTTGAGTGCCAAATGTGCCCGGTCAAAAAACAGATGCTCCAGCCCGGCATCATCCATCTCCAGTGCCCGACAATCAAGCCACATCAAAAAAGTCGCCTCGGTCTCGACCGGGACAATCTGGGGTAGATATTTTCCAAGGTAGGTACGAACAAACACCATGTTGTCTTCGAGGTATTCCATCAGTTCTTCCAGCCACGCTGCCCCTTCCGGTGAATAGGCAGCTGTAAGGGCGGCGATGCTCAGCGGGTTTCCGTGTGGCAATCCAATCTGCGCAAAACGTTTTCGGTAGGCTGCTCGGATTTTGGGGTCGGGGATGATGACGTACGATTGATTGAGTCCGGCGACGTTGAAGGTCTTGGAAGGGGCATGAAGTGTCAGGGTGATCTCCCGAGCTTGGGGGAGTGTCCCAATCGGAACATGTTTACGTACATGCACTACATCGCTGTGAATTTCATCAGCGACGATTACCACATTGTTCTCGCGACAAATTGCTGCCATACGCTCCAACTCTTCGGAGCTCCATGCACGGGTTGTAGGATTGTGGGGGGAGCAGAGGAGGAACATCGACGCTTCTCGTGCTTTTGCCTCGAAGTCTTCCCAATCGATCGTATACCGTCCCTCTTCATAGTGCAAACGGTTTTCCAGCAGTATCCGATGATTGGACTCTACCGCCGTCATGAAAGGAGGATAGATCGGCGTCTGGATCATGACCCCATCCCCGGCATCGGTCAAAGCTGTGATCGCCGTATTGATCGAGACGACCACTCCATGATCAGGAACAATCCACTCCCGCTCAATTGGCCAGCCAAAATGGTGCTCATACCACCATTGAATCGCTTCAAAAAAAGCATCATCATACAGAGAATAGCCGTACACCGGGTGCCCGATACGCTGTGTCAATGCTTTCTGAACCGCAACCGGTGCGGCAAAGTCCATGTCGGCCACCCACAGAGGCAACAGACCTTCCCGATTGAAGCGGCGTACGGTATCATCCCATTTGATTGCACCCGTCCCTTTGCGTTCTATCGCCTCAAAAAGCATCATCATTCTTCCTAAAATTCAATCCGTTCTTTGGAACTCTCAATCAGACTGACAATCAGCGTATACGTATTGGCGATCACCGCTCCGATCACCATCCCAATCGCCAGTTTGTCAGCGTGGTAAAAATACATGGCAAAGAAGGCGGGTACGAGATGGAGATCCGCCACAAACGATCCGGCAAGCAGCTCGGCTGAGAGGACATTGCGTACACCGATTTTCAACAGGGTAGATGCCATATTGATGCTTCCGGCAAGAAACAAAGCAAAGAGGGTATTTTCATACAAAAAACCTGCGCTCGTCGTCAAACTCATCAAGGTAAAAAATACGTAAAAAACTTTTCCCCATTTCATGGTAGTTGCTCCTTGTTTACTGTTGGTGTTGTCAGGGAAAACACCCTACACCCATTAATGCGTCGGGATGAGGGCATCCCGACCTACATTTCTTTCAATTCCTAATTCCTAATTCTCAAACCGTCCCCTGCTCATACTGAGCCCGCATTTTCTCTTTCTCTTTT
>JALVWV010000059.1 GCA_027023145.1 Campylobacteraceae bacterium
TTCGGTCTCATAAATGTCGTTGTAGGGGTTGGTCGCCGCCCCCTCCCCGATCGTGGCACGCATCCCGGCCAGACTCGGAGAGTGGCACACCCGGGCGCAGTTGTCCACATGGGGTGAGCCCATTGTCTCACGGGTAAATTTCTGAAACGCATAGGCTGACTCACTGCTCGTACGCGCCCCGCCAATCGCACAAAAGCTCTCGCCGCCGTACTCGGTACGGATCGCATCAAGCTTCTGGGCGGCTATGGCAACAGCCGTTTCGAGATCGCAGGTGAGGAAATCATCATTAAACGGTGCTAATTTCTCGCCAAAATGCTCAGCTATAGCCGGATTGTCTGCGACAAACGACTTGCGAATGCGCGGTTGACGGATCCGATCATGGGCTTCGAGGAAATCGTATCCGTATTTTCCCTTGATGCACAACTTCCCTTGAGAGACCACCCCGTCATTCTGGGCATAGACTTTGGTGATGCGGTTGTTCTCCACCACTCCGGTGATGTCACACCCCACGCCGCAGTAGGTACAGACGCTTTCGATTTCGCGGGTTGTTGTCGGGGTCATCGTGGGCTCCTTTTTGAGGACTGCTTCATGCATTTCCACAGGTATTTTTTCGGAAGCGGAGACTTCAGTCCCGCCCAAAAGTCAAACAAGATAGCAACCTCAGGGTGAGGCTGAAGCCTTCACTTCCAAATAAATCGCGTTGCGATTTTGGTGTGCTGTTGCACACCCTACGCGTTCACGAACATTGAATTATTTAAAGTTACCAAACACCAACGGCGCCTTCAAATCCAGCTTCTTAACCAACGCAATCACCGCCTGCAAATCATCGATTTTTTTGCCGCTGACTCGCACCTCATCCCCCTGAATAGAGGGGGTGACTTTGAGTTTGGCATCCTTGATCGCCTTGACGATCTGTTTGGCTTCGTCGCGGTCGATGGTATCGACGATGCGGTAGATCACCTTGGTGTTGCCGCCACTGATCCCTTCGGTTTTGACCTCTTCGAGGGATTTGACCGAGAGGCCGCGTTTGATCATTTTGCTCATGACGATGTCTTTGAGTGCATCGATCTTTTGGTCGCTGGAACTGCTCAGGCTCAGGGTTTTAGCTTTTTCATTGAGGTTGATTTCGGCAGTGATCCCTTTGAAATCAAAACGGGTTGCCACCTCTTTTTGTGCCATGACGATAGCATTTTTCATCTCCATCATGTCAAGCTTGGCTGAAATATCAAAGTAGTGGTCTTTGGCCATGGTTATCTCCTTGGGCAGTGGCGTACGAGATCTGCATCAAAGCTGATCCAGTCGTACCCTTGTAATTTAGTTTTGGTACAAATCAGTGCGTCTACGTAATCGATCTTTTTTTCGAGCATCATGTTTAATGCATCGAATAAAATATATTTGTCTTGATTGACCACACCATCCATAAGCAGGAGCACTTTGATGTCTTCTGCAACATGACTAAGTGGCACTTTGTAATATTTGGTCATAATGAACAAAATTTCCATGATCACTTCACTCAAAATTTCTACTTGCAAAGTACCCTGATCGATCTGCTCAATAATGTTGATACTTCGTCGATATAGATCATTATCTTCTTTGACCAAAAAACGGATAATGATATTTGTATCAATCAGCGAAACCATACTTCTCTTTCATGGCCATCATCATCGCTTCTTCTTTGATCTCTTTAAAACGTTTGCTGCCATCAACGTTTTTGGCATATTGACTGTATTTTCCCGCTAACGCATCTACAACACTTACACGCTTTTTTTCTGAAGGATATGCCACAGCCACCTCTTCGTTTTTACGCTTATCTATGATACTCAACGGCTCAGTCAAATGGGACAATATCCCAACGTTTTTTTGCAATTCTCCGATACTGATCGTTTGCATAAAAACTCCTTTTATATATCAATACTAACATTATATATAGAACCACCAGCCGTGTCAACCCTCGATCCGCATCATCGTGATTGCATCGTCCACGACATCCAATCCTCTCAGTTGAGCCAAGGCAGCATTCAGTGCCCGCTCTTCGCAGACGTGGGTGGTAAAGAGGAGCCGGACGTGATCTTTGATGCGGGAGGGCTTTTGGAGCATGGAAGCAATCGAAATGCCCGCTTCGCCGAGCGTAGAAGTGACAGCCGCAAGCACGCCGGGGCGGTCGATCACTTTGAGCTTGAGGTAGTACTTGGAGATGATCGCTTCGGCTGGGAGGAGCTCCAAACCGCTCTCGAGTCCCTTTTTGTAGCCAAGCATCGGGCCAGTGTTGCCCCGGACGATCTCGATGATGTCAGCAATCACCGCGCTGGCGGTCGCATCCCCTCCGGCACCAGGCCCGTAAAACATTGTCTCGCCTACCCGGTCACCGACGACCGAGACGGCGTTCATCACCCCGTCCACTTTGGCGATCATTTCGCTTTGGGCGACCATTGCCGGATGGACACGCAGCTCAACACCATCTCCGTTGCGTTTGGCGATGCCAAGGAGTTTGATCGCGTAGCCAAATTCGTTGGCAAACTCTACATCGGTCGGGGTGATGTTTTCAATCCCTTCGATCAGGATATCTTCAGGCTTGGCATCGATCCCGTAAGCGATGGAGGCCAAAATCAGCAGCTTGTGCGCTGCATCAAATCCCCCCACGTCAAACGTCGGATCAGCTTCAGCATATCCAAGCTCCTGCGCTTCACGCAAGACCGCATCATAAGAGACCCCCTCCGCGATCATCTTGGTGAGCATATAATTGCTCGTACCGTTCATGATCCCCCGGATCGATTCGATGTGGTTGGCCGCCAGTCCCGTACGCAGCGCCCCAATGACAGGAATCCCACCGGCAACACTCGCCTCGTACATCAACGGCAGATCACCGGCCAGCGCCTGAAGTTCATAACGATGATACGCCAGGAGGGCTTTGTTGGCGGTGACGACGGCTTTACTGTTTTTGAGTGCCCGTTTGACCAAGGCATACGGCTCTTCGACCCCACCCATGAGTTCGACGACGATGTCGATCTCGGGATTGTCCACCACGTCGGTCGGGTTGTCACTGAGGATCAAATCAACACCGCGATCTTTGGCAAGGTTTTGCACCACACCGTGGGTTGCGACGATCCGCTTGCCCGCCCGTGCTTCGATGATATCTGCATTTGCCTCAAGGATCTGCGCGACGGAGGTACCGACGGTACCGACACCAAGGATACCGATCTTAACCATGTTTTTTCTCCTTCTTGAGTGCCATGAGGTAGCGTTTGATGTTTTTGGCCGCTTGCCGGATTCGCTTTTCATTTTCGATCAGGGCGATCCGAACGTATTCATCGCCATACTTCCCAAACCCAATCCCGGGGCTCACCGCGACCTGAGCCTTCAGAAGAAGCTCTTTGGAGAACTCCAATGAACCCATCTGGCGCGCGCACTCAGGGATCTTCGCCCAGATAAACATACTGGCATTGGGCTTGCCTAGATCCCACCCGGCGTTGCCAAACGCTTCGATCATCACGTCACGACGGTGAAGATATTTGGGGATCACCTTCTCTTCGACGAGATGTCCGTACTCATCAAGCGCCACTGTAGCTGCAACTTGAATCGGGGTAAACATTCCGTAGTCCAGCCACGATTTGATCTTCTGAAGGGCACCCACAAGCTTGGGGTTTCCAACAATGAAGCCGACCCGCCAACCAGCCATGTTGTAGCTCTTGGAGAGGGTAAAACTCTCGACGGCGACATCTTTGGCTCCCTCCACCTGAAGAATCGAAGGGGTCTTGTAGCCGTCAAATGTAATGTCAGCATAGGCGATGTCGCTGATGATGTAGAAGCGCTCCCGTTTGGCCATCTCCACCAAGCGGCGGTAAAAATCGAGTGTCACCGTTGCCGTGGTGGGATTGTGGGGAAAATTGACCACAAGGTACTTCGGCTTGGGGACGGCATTTTTCAGCGCATATTCCAAATCAGTGAGGAACTGATCTTCATCCACGGCAAACGTCGTTTCGTCAAACGTCAGTTTCATTTTTTCGAC
>JALVWV010000060.1 GCA_027023145.1 Campylobacteraceae bacterium
GATCTCGACAGTCGGATACGGAGACATCGCCCCGGTGACGACGCAGGGGAGGGTGATCTCGGGTATCATTATAGTTAGCGGGATTGCGATGATTTCGTTTGTCACCTCGGTCATCGTCTCGGCCTTCTCCGTCAAACTCGAAGAGCTCAAAGAAAACCGCCTCATCCATGATCTCAATAAGGAGGAGGCGTTTCTTATCATTTGCGGCTATGGGCAGATGACCAAAATGTTTTTGCGTCAGAAGGATTATCCTCTTGAATACATTATCCTCGACAACGATGCCAACCGGGTTGCGGCTGCTCGCAAAGATGGCTACAATGCGATCCAGGAGGATGCCAGCCGCTACGAAGTGCTGCACCGTTTCAATACCCAATATGCCCGCGTCACCCTTGCTACCCTCCTCAATAGCGACGTCGAAAATATTTACATCACGCTCAACGCCAAGTCAGTCGATCCTACCATTCAGGTGATTGCCCGTATGTCGGATCGTAAAATGGCTCAGAAGTACAAACTGGCCGGAGCCGACCATCTTCTAATGCCCGATGAAGTGGCGTCCCGGATGCTGTTGATGGCGATCGAGCAACCAGCGATGCAGGAGGCAATCGTCCACCTATTGACCGGTAAGAGTAAAGCCAAACTGGATGAAGTGATTGTCCATGAGCACGATCCGTACTGCTGCGCTTCCCTTGAGGAGATTGACTTCAAGCGGCACAAGCTTCTGTTTGTCGGGATATACCGCACGGCAAGTCGGGAGTTTTTGTTTAACCCAGCCAAAGAGTTGATCCTGGAAGCAGGGGACGTGATGCTCGTGGTGGGATACCATGTCAGCATTGCCCAGTTTGAAAAAGACTTCAGGAGCGTATGATGGCGACGCGTAAAGTGCACATCTTCGGCTACGGAAAACACGGCAAGCGGATTGCTTCCGGGTTGCGGGGGAGTGGGTATACTCTCCATATTCTCGAGCAGGATGCCGATTTGGTGAAAAAAGCCTATGCCGATGATTATGTGGATGTGGATCAAATCGACATGACCGACGACGATCGGATCGAAGCCCTTGATATCGGTGAGAGCGATCTGGTCGTCTGCGTGATGGATGATGAACACTTCAATGTTTTTGTGACCCTCACCCTGCGCCAGTTTCACCCCGAGGTGGAGATTTTCTCCATCTCCGACTCGATCCATACAGCCGAAAAACTCACCATGGCCGGAGCGACCAAAGTGATCGATCTGTATGATGTGAGCGCCACCCGGATACACAACTTCCTCAACAAGCCGGTCACAACCCATCTAATGAGCAGCATTCTTGCCGACAAACGGGGCATCTCATTTCACGAATATACGATCCCTGAGGGCTCCTTCCTCCACGGGCGCAATACCGGAGAGATTGATTTTGCCAAATTTAATATTCTCCTGCTTGGGATCATCGACCGGGAGCTGGGAAACGATCTGATCTTCATCACCGAAGGGATCAATCACAAGCTTGACAGCGGGGACGTTCTGGTCTTCATGGGCAAAGATGACGATCTGACACGTTTCGAAGAGACGATTAAAAGGAGGACGATGTGAACATAGCAATCATTGGAGCCGGCAAATGGGGACAGGCGCTCTACCATGCGTTCAGCCAGCGCAACAACGTCGTGATCACGTCGCGGCATACCAAAGCGATCGAAAACTTTGTCTCGCTTGAGGAAGCCATGCAGCGTGACTATCTCGTGATGGCGATCCCGGCACAGGCGGTGCGGGGGTGGATGGAAGAACATTTCAGCGATCGGGGGCAGTATCTGCTTGTGGCAGCCAAAGGGATCGAGACGAGCACCGGTGCGTTTCTCAATGAGGTGTACGGTGCCTTTGTCCCCTCTGAACGCCTGGCCTTTATCTCGGGGCCTTCGTTTGCAGCGGAGGTGCAGAAATCCTTGCCGACGGCGCTGGTGATCAGCTCTACTGATCGTGCCATGGCGGATGCATGGGCAGAGGTGTTGCCGGACTTTATCAAGGGGTATGCCGATGATGATGTGATTGGTGCCGAAGTGGCCGGGGCGTACAAAAACGTCATTGCCATCGCTGGAGGCGTCTGCGACGGTCTAAAACTGGGCAACAACGCCCGCGCAGCTCTCATCTCCCGGGGATTGGTGGAGATGACCCGCTTCGGGGTCTCCTTTGGCGCACGCGAAGAGACCTTCCTCTCGCTTGGGGGAGCCGGAGACCTGTTCCTCACTGCCAGCTCAACCCTTTCACGCAACTACCGTGTCGGACTGGGGCTCGCAGAGGGAAAAGCAGTGGCGCAGATCGTCGAAGAGCTCGGCGAAGTCGCCGAAGGCGTCCCCACCGCCCGCGCCCTCTATGGCATTGCCCAGCGTAATGATATTTATCTTCCGATTGCCCGGGAAGTCTATGCGATGATCGAAGAGGGGAAAGACCCGCAGCAGAGCGTGCGGGATTTGTTGGGGTAGTTATTGATCGACGAAGAGAACGGGGATTGAAGCCCAACTGCAATGGATGTCAGGATTAGACAAATTGGTATCATCACAGGCGATAACTTCCATATTGGTGTCTGCAGTTCCTTCTGTATTGTTAATCTGAATCCCTTTACATAAATATTGGACATTCCCATTATTGTTTAAGCCCTCAAAGAAGCATGAATAGCTGTACGTATCTGAAAAAGAGGAGCCGGTATCATGGATAAGGGACATATTTCCATCGTCAACTTGTGTGATGATTTTCCTGACAAACATTTCATTCTCCAGCTTGACTGTCATACTGAAAGAGCCATTAAGTCTTGTGTTGTAGATTTGTGCTTTCTCATTTTCATTTGCTTTATTTCCTGTTAATTCAAATGATGTAATCTTGGGAGCATCCTCGTATGAATTATTATGGATATTGTCCGCTGTAGCCGCAACAGTGTAATTGGATGGAATAACAAAAGCTGGGACACGTGTCAGATAGACTCTCTCCGATATGCTGCTTCCCTTCTGGCACGAAAAACGCTTATCGTATTCATCTTTGAGCGTACATTTAATCTCAGTGCCATCATCCTGGTAGGTAAAATAGTTGTCTACATAACGGATATCTGTAGTAGTGGTAGCACTATTTTTTATCTCCGCAGTATCCTCATCGTAGTAATATTTTGTAGTAGAAAAGGAGGTATCATTAAAAGTAATCTTGCTGTAGTTGTTGTCGTCCGATATGGGATCCAGGTAAAGTGTTTGACCCATGAGAACATCTCTAGCAGAAGTCGGAATTGGGATTTTATAGGCAGCTTTATACGTAATAGACTCCTCTCCTGCTGTGCCGGTGATATTTACTTTGTATACGCCGTCTTTATTGGCATCTTGTGGTTCATATGGGTTGGGAACAGTGCGAAAAGCAAGCATCTTACCTCCGGAGACATCTTTGAGCTCAAAGAGATTCTTGTCATCTCCTCCGCTCAAAGAGATAGTTCCGCTAAGATTAATTTTGACAAGTGTAACGTTTTGTTGTGCGCTGATTTGCTCAATATCCTCTCTGGTTGAAGATGATTTGGTTAAGATATGTTTGCCCACAGTCATTTTCAAGGGTGTGCCCTTATCCTCATCTCCATTTTCAGTACCCGATCCTCCACACCCACTCAGCACCAACACCAACGCAAGTCCTACGCCCGCGACAAGTTTGCTTATTGACATCCTCTTCTCCTTTTGGAATTATTGTGTCAGCATTATAGTGAAAGTAGCATTAATATACTATTGCTACAGAAGCATGATTATTGCATTTGACTTTGCTGGAAAGGAGTAACGGATATCGATACACCAAAAGCACACTTACAGGGGTGCTTTTTACGTACTTTTGGATAAAATCACGTCAATTTGAATGCAGGAAAACCACTATGACTCAACCCTTACTCATCGAAATCGGCGTCGAAGAGCTCCCCGCCGTGCCGTTGCTGAAAATCCTCAAAAACATTGAAACCTCTTGGGAGAAGATCCTCGGTAGTCACATGTTGGAGAGTGACTTCACTTTCCTTTA
>JALVWV010000061.1 GCA_027023145.1 Campylobacteraceae bacterium
GGTAGAGGTTCCATTGGGGTGGGGTTGGATTTGCGAGGAGGGTGAGGGGGAGGAGGAGCGCGATGAGTTTCCCTTTGGGTGGGAGTATCATGTGGATTCTTTGTATATTGGTTATTGGGGATATCGATATTTGTCTTTGATGGCGGCAAAACGTGGAAAATGTTCGATAAAGATATCCAGGAGCTTAGGATCGAGTTTCTTCTCCCGTTCTCTTCTCATCACATTCAGAGCCTCTTGTGGAGAGATAAACTCTTCATCGTAGCAACGGGGTGATGTGAGCTCATCGAAATAGTCGGTAATGGCGGCTATACGGGCATAGAGAGGTATATTGTCTCCCCTTAGCCCCTTGGGATACCCTGAACCGTCCCAATGCTCGTGATGGAATAATGTCACAGTTTTTGCCATAGTGATAAGTGGAGTGTCTTCCAAATCATTTAATAATTCAAAACCAAGTTCGGGATGCGATTTGAAGAGTTTCCCATTTGGGTTGTCGTACGTTTGTTGCGAAAGCAACAACAATCCAACATCGTAAATCGACATGGCATAGAATATGTTGTCCGCTTCCCGTTTATGCGACCCATACAAGGTAGCAAGAAGAGCGGTATATTCACCCAGTCTTTGTGACGCTTGAGTCTCTTTGATACTTTTGTGGGCAAGGTTTCCCAGTTTTTCCAAAAGTTTCTTTTGCGTGCTATCGGCTATTTGGAGTGCTTTCTGAATCGCACGACTGGCATCAGACGAGAGGGTTTCTTGTTCTGTTTTGATTCTTATTTCATCCAGTAAAGTACTGAATTTTTTGATTTTGAGATTATTCAGTACTCGTAATTTCAATTCCGTAGGGTTGTACGGCTTGGAGATAAAATCGTTTGCTCCGAGTTTGTAGGTGCTTTTTCTTTCGTTCTCCTTAGATGTGACGATGATGACCGGAATGTCACGATACAGAGCATTCTCTTTGAGTTTTTTCAACATTTCAAACCCATTCATATTGGGCATCATGAGATCTAGCAGGATGATATCTACACGGTTCTTATCCAGGAGAGCAAAGGCAACCTCTCCATTTTCGGCGCTAAAGACTTCAATATTATCATACGCCTCAAAGACCGCCGCAGCGAGTGTCTGATTGAAACTATCATCTTCTACAATGAGTAGTGAAATGTCTCCTATCTCTTCAAGCTCCTTCATCGTCTGCCCTATTTCTTGTGCTTTAAGAGGTCATTGAGTGGGGTCATGATTTCATCTTGCGCTTGAGATAGAGCTAGGAAATCGCCTGCCTCAGCAATTTTCTGCAATTGTCCAGCTTTGGAGGCTATCTGATCCAAGCCTATATTTGCGCATACACCTTTGAGGGCATGAAAATCTTCGACCAGCGAGGCGGTATCTTTGTTTTTGAAGTTTGTATTCATCCGCTCCAAGTACTCTTTGATACTCTCGCGTGCCTTGGCGTAGAGCTTTTGAGCCACATCGTTTGGGAAATGTGCTTCCAGGTGCTTAAGTGCAAGTGTTTCTAATGCTTCAGGGGCATTGCGGTCGGAATCGGTTTCCAAAGATGGCTCCTGCCCTGTCTTAGAGAAATCATTTTTTATGACCTTCAAAAGTTTGTTTTCTATATCGGATTTGGAAAGAGGTTTTTCTATAAAATCATTCATGCCAGAGGATTTGGCGGCCAGTTTGTCTTCTTTGTATACGTTGGCACTCATGCAAATGATCGGTATAGAACGGTCAAATTTTCTAATCGCTCTTGTGGCTTCCAATCCATCCATTACGGGCATTCTCATATCCATCAGGATGAGATCATACTGGGTATTTTTTGCTTTTTCGACAGCCTCTTTTCCGTCCACTGCCGTATCGCAGGAGATGGAGAAAAAGTTATTGAGCATCTCCTTTTCGTACTCTCTATTGATAGCGACATCTTCAACAATCAGGAGTTTTAAATGTGAATAATCAACTTCTTCTTCGTGTACAAACATCTCCTCAGCATAAACGGATCCCAACTCTTTGATGAAGCGTTGATAGGGGATAGGTTTTGCAATGGTGCTATCAAACTCAGTCATATTGCCATCATAGCCGTCGCCCACCAGCGCAACAAGCTTAATGCCGGGATTGATTGCGCGGAGTGTTCCTGCTATATGGTGGGTGTTCTCTTTGAAAACATCCAGATCAAAGACGGCTATATCATAAAACTTTCCACCAGCAATCATTTGAATCAGGGCAGTGGATATATCGGAATTTTGCGGATAAAAGTTTTGGAAATTGATACGGTAGTTCATAAACTCTTTTGAGAGCTTGTCTGTAAAATCATTTCGTTCGGAGAACATCATGATATTGGAGCCTTTGAGCTCCTCGCCAAATTCCCGTTTGTTGGATTTTTCTACGATGAAGGCAATGGAAAAACTGCTTCCGGTTCCCGCTGTAGATTTGACGGTGATATTGCCACCCATGAGCTGTACCAATTGCTGAGAGATAAAGAGTCCCAGACCGGTCCCCTGTGTTTTGTCTGTAGATTGGAATGGATCAAACAGTGTGTTTTTTACCTCGTCGGGGATGCCATCACCTGTGTCGTCAACATTGACAACTATTTCGACCTTATTCTCTCCCAAATCCTCCACATCCTTGACATAAAAACGGATCGAACCTTTTTTTGTAAATTTTGCTGCGTTGGAGAGGATATTGATCATCACTTGCTTGAGACGTTTGTCATCGCCGATGACGGAGTAATCCAGCATGGGAATGTCGGTTATGAATTCAACATCGTGAGCTACTTTGGACTTGATAAGGGTAGCACAATCGTTCAATACATCATCGAGATCAAACTCTTTGGGTGAGAGTTCGATGCGATTGTCTTCCAATTTTGCTACATCCAAAAGATCGCTGATCAGAGCCAGAAGATGATCTGAACTTTGTCGAACATTGTTAAGATAACGCTTTTGCTTGTTGTCGAGTGTAGTGTCTTCGAGCAGTTCCGTGTAGCCCAATATGGAGGTGAGCGGTGTCCGCAACTCGTGACTGATTGAAGCCACAAAACGTTTTTCATTGGCTAGGGATTTTTTCAGGTCGGCATTGACTTCTGTAAGCAGGTGAGACAAGGTGAGTTTGTCTTCATTGACTTTGATATAACGGGTTTCCAATTTTTTGAATTTTCGATCCAAAAGAGCAAATTCATTAAGAAGTTTTTCCTTGATGTCGGATTCGGGGAGACTGTTGATGAGGGGCATGATTCTGTTTTCAGACATGGGTTAATCCTTTTCGCGTAATAATACTGTGACAAACGTCTCGTTGTGAAAGCCATATTCACCGGGCGCAGCGCCAATTTCACCGTAGACAAAGAAGCCGATGAGGGGAGATTTGGAAGCATCTGAGGCACTTTGGATCTCCTCGACAGTAAAGGGACCGAGTACTTCTTTGCGAGAGCAGCACGAGAAGACCAAAGCGACATCAGCTTGATAGTCCTCTTTTCCCGAAAGGGATTGGGAGATACTTCTGCTGACATGATCCATAATCTCTTTGCCTTGAGGAACCGCCATGCGCACTTTGGATTTTTCTTCTACGTGACCTGCGAAGATCATGGAGCCATCGTCATTGATGCCCAAAGGAG
This sequence comes from Campylobacteraceae bacterium, assembly GCA_027023145.1. Taxonomy (GTDB): domain Bacteria; phylum Campylobacterota; class Campylobacteria; order Campylobacterales; family Sulfurovaceae; genus S017-3. The sequence goes on from JALVWV010000061.1 coordinate 3,593, forward strand.
CACGATAAGAGACTTGACCGTCACGCATGTGAACCTCCAGGGGATATTCCAATCCTATTTGGGGCATACGGCTCATATTGCTTTTGAGATAGCTTGCATAGAAATCGATCGCAGGTTTGTTGTCAATCTCGTAGACGACATTGTCGATTGCTTTGGTTACAAACTTTTCTTTGCCAATCCCTTTCCAACCAAACGCCCTGGAACCTATCGCCTCAATTTTGGTATTGTCCAGTGCAAGTACCACGGCTCCATGGTCTGTAAAGTTTTTGCCCGAAAAGACAAACGTATCTTGAAGCAACAGGTCATCCCCGGCTGCGCCCCCATAGACATATTGTACTCCGGAAGACAATATCCCTTTGGTGTAGGCATCATTATCAAACAGGAGACCACCAGTAGCGGTAATAA
>JALVWV010000062.1 GCA_027023145.1 Campylobacteraceae bacterium
GGGGTATCGGGTCTATGCGGGGAGTCGCACACCCAAAAAGCTAACCACCATTGCCTCAGATACACTGATACCCCTCTATCTCGATGTGACCGATACAGCAAACATCGCCGAAGCACTGGAGCAGTGCGACCCGATCGATGCGCTGATCAATAACGCTGGCTACGGGCTGGTAAGTACGATCGAAGAGATGGATGAGGTGCAGATGCATGCGCAGTTTGATGTCAACGTCTTCGGTGCGCTCCGAGTCGCGCAGGCGGTGATCCCGCAAATGCGCCGTCGTCGTCATGGGGTGATTGTCAACATCAGCTCCTTTCTCGGCAAGGTGGGATTGCCGCTGCTGACGCTGTACAATGCCAGCAAATATGCTCTCGAGGGGGTGACCGATTCACTCCGGCATGAGCTCCATCCCTTTGGGATCCGGGTCCATTCGGTGATGCCGGGGTTTTTTGACACGCAGTTTGCCCGGGACAATCTCGTACTCAACCCCCGAACCTTTGCTGAGGATTCCCCGTACCGGGAAACGGTGGAGACACTCGCACCCACGATCGTCGATCAGATCAACGGTGGCAACGATCCACAGGAGATGGCTGAGCTGATTCACCGAATTCTCGAGGACGACACCTTTCCCGCACGGGTGACGGCCGGGGACAAGGCCGCTCGGTTTATCCCCATGCGCCGGGAGTTGAGTGATGAGGACTTCGAGCGGCGGGTGCGGGAGTATTATGGCCTGAAGGATGGGTGATGGAGAGCTTTTTCTTCGGAGCCGATCTGGCACGGTGCCGGGAGAGTATGCTCACCTCCGGGCTCCATCGGGTCGATGTCTCCAACGGCCTGGTGTACCTCGATACCCCCTCGCCTGTCCGGGTAACGCTTCCAATGCATTACTATGATCGGATGGCAATTCTGGTGTTTGTCCGGTCAGGATCGGTGCAGTTTTTGGAGAAAGATCAGGAGATCAGCCGCATCGAGGCGGGTCAGATCGGTCTGCTGACCTCCCAACGTCAAGACTGGGAGATACATCTGGAGGAGATGGAAGGATTTTGCCTCTTTGTCGCGGACTTTTTCCTCAAACGCTATCTGAACCCCAATGAAGAGGGGGCTGTCGAGCGGCTCTACGGCTGGATGGAATCCGAGGGGACACTTCATTCTGTCGGCGTAGAGCCGCTCGATGCTCTAAGTCTCTACTTGATCGATAAAATCACCGATAGTACCGAGGGATCCATGCGATCACTCCGGGGCGAGCACCGGGTGGTGGAGCTGATGCTGCACCGGCTGGGGCGGCTGGAACTTCTCCCTGCCGAGCAGGCGACCGAACTCTCCGACATTGCCGATAGGGCGCGGAAGATCCTCGAGCGGGAATTTGCCGACCCCCCGACCATCGAGACCCTTGCCCACCGCTGTGCCACCAACGCCAGCAAACTCAAAAAAGCATTCAAACACACCTACAAAACCACGATCTACGGCTACATCCAGCATCTGCGCATGGAAGAAGCCAGCATCCTTCTGCGGCAGGAGCGCCTCAGCATCGGTGAAGTGGCTAGTCGAGTCGGGTACCGCCATCAGGGGCATTTCAGCCGGTTATTCCATACGATGTATGGGATTTATCCTCGGGAATTGAAGTAAACAAACCCATTCCTGCCAAGAAAAAATCCCGTTTGTGACCAAAATACCTTGACCCGATCATACTGTTTTGACTACAATAGTTTGATACTTTTCTGAAAAGGGTTTATGATGCGGACATTTTTCTTCCATCCACTTGTTCAGGCTACCCTGTGGGTTCTTTTGCTGGCAGGTTTGCCTCTTATTATGCCGGAGAAACCGATGCGGCATTACAGCGACACGGCGTTGCGCCATCTAGCGTTGGATTCGGGATTGGCATCGGTACCGACGACGTACGAAGGGTTGCTCAAAGCGGTGGACAACCCGGACAACCCCATGACGCGTGAGAAGATTGCCTTGGGGAAGGAACTCTTTTTTGACACCCGTCTCTCCCGTGACAAGACCCTCAACTGTGCCTCCTGCCACATCCTCACCGAAGGGGGTGATGACAATCGGCCTACTGCTATCGGCTACCATGGCCGTGCCAACCCGCACCATCTCAACTCCCCCACCGTCCTCAACGCAGCTCTGGCCAAGTCTCAGTTTTGGGACGGCAGAGCCAGGGACGTGGAGGAGCAGGCGGGCGGACCAGTGCAGGCGCCTTTTGAGATGAACATGACCCCGGCGGAGGTGGAGAAACGGCTCAATGCCGATGCTGCCCTTCAACAAAAATTTGATCAGGTGTTTGGTGATGCCAACATCACATTTACCCATGTTCGGCAGGCGATCGGGGCGTATGAGCGGACGCTGTTGACGCGTGGGGCGTTTGATGCGTTTCTCGATGGCAACGACACGGCGATCAGTCCCAAGGCCAAGCGGGGTCTGACCCTCTTTATCGACAAGGGGTGCAAAGGATGTCATGTCGGGATGAGCGTTGGCGGTCAAAGCATCCAGCACTTCCCGGTACGTCGTTACTGGGCGGAGTATATCGGGCTTATCCTCTCCCCCAACCCCAAGCTCAAAGACAGCCCCTTTCCCTTCCCCAACACCGGCGGTTTCCTCGGGCGTTTCGATCGGCAGGATTTTCGCGTCCCCATCTTGCGTAACATCACTAAAACCGCTCCCTATTTTCACAACGGCAACGAGAAAAAACTCGAAGAGGTCGTGAGGATCATGAGTAAGTACCAGATCGGGGACGAGTTCACCCCAAAACAGATCGATGAAGTGGTGGCATTTCTCAAGACACTGGAAGGGGAGATTGTACAGTATTGATTTGCTGAACCTTTGAGCGGTTTATCGGACATACAAACACTCTTTACTCAAACAGGGGCTGGGACTTTAGTCCCACAAATGGATGAGAAATCATCCATAGCTAAAAAGATACGCTGACGCGTTTGTTGGACTAAGGTCCAAGCCCCGAAGAGGCGTCAATATAAAAGGGGATTTCAGCTCCATCAAACGGGGCTGAAGTCCCTGCTTCATCACATACAAAAAAAGAAATATGTGGTCGGCTGAAGCCAACCCTACAAATTCCTAATTTCCTCCAGCTTCTGCCGCACCGCTTCCACATGCCCTTTGACCCGCACTTTCTCCCACACCGCCGCGACATTACCGTCCGGATCGATCAGGTATGTTGAGCGTACCACTCCCATGTATTCACGGCCATAGTTTTTCTTGAGTTGCCAGACACCGTAGGCCTGGAGCACCTCTTTGTCCTCGTCACTCAGGAGGGTGATTTTGAGCTCTTTTTTGGCGATGAAGTTCTGGTGACGCTTGACACTATCAGGGCTCACCCCGAGAATCGTTGCTCCCAGTTTGGTGAAGTCGGGTAACGCTTCGGTGAAATCGCATGCTTCAGTAGTGCAGCCAGGGGTGTTGTCTTTGGGATAAAAGTAGAGCACTACCCATGTCCCGCGCAGGTCACGCAGACAGATTTCTTCGTTGTCCTGATTGGGGAGGCAAAATTCGGGAGCTTTGTGTCCGATCTCGATCATGATCATATCCTTATACTTTTTTCGATAGTATATCAAAAAAACACGGACAAAAACACCTTGATGGAAACCCCGACCAAAGAATCACTCCTCGCCGAAATCGAAACCCTCATCGCCTACGGTGCCGAAGAACCTACGATCCACCCCGATCTGCTGGCGTATCTCGAGATCGACGATTTGCAAAACATCAAGGCCAAACTTCTGACCAAAGTCAACACCCTGACCGAAGAGGACAAAGCATGGCTCGAGCAGTTCAAAAAGTACGAATAGCCTTCGCCATCCTCATCGGTCTTTTTGGTGGTACAATGATCGCTGGTACCGATGCGATCACCACCGCCCACCGTCTCCTCTATCTCAGCGGTGAAGATACCCTCAGCAGCGGCGGATATATTCTGAAAGACGGGCAGAAGGCCGGGGTACTGTTTTTCCCGTTTTCTTACGAGCTTTCACCGGATGATGTCAC
>JALVWV010000063.1 GCA_027023145.1 Campylobacteraceae bacterium
CGTGACCGTGAAATTGATCTCAAAAAAGCAGGTATTTTCCCCATCGTTCAAGGGGTTCGTTCACTCTCTTTACGTGAGGGCATCCATGAATTCTCGACCGTGGAGCGGATCAAAAAACTCTCCGAAGCATCTGTGCTTGCTCCCGGCCAAGCCAAAGAGTTGATCGAAGCCTTTGAAGTGCTCCTCTATCTACGCCTCAAGCAACAGCTTGAAGCGCTGAAAGGGGATACTCCCCCCACCAATACCGTTACCACCGATCACCTGAGCAAAATCCAGCGCGACCTTCTCAAAGATGCTCTTCAGATCGTCGAGCAGTTCAAGAAAGTTATCATACGTGATTTTGGCCTGGAGAATCTGGGATGATCAATGCAATTAAACGCACCCTCAACCGCCGCCGGCTTCGTGATGAACACTATGCCCATCTCTTTGAGCCTCGTGAAGATAACGAAGTGGTAGCACTGGACACGGAAACCACCGGCCTTAACCCCAAAAAAGACACGATCCTCTCCATCGGAGCGGTGATCATCCGAGAGGGAAGGGTGCTGATGAGCGGGGCGTTTGAGCGCTTTATCCGACCCACGACATCCATCAGCGAAACAAGCATCAAGATTCACCACCTTCGTGCCTGTGATCTTGCCGATGCCGAAGAGCCCGAGCCCGTCATCCGTGATCTGCTCGATTTCATCGGCAATCGCCCCATCGTCGGTTACTACATCGACTTTGACCATGCGATCCTCAGCCGCTATACCCGCCGCCTGATCGGCAGTGCACTCCCCAATCCGACGATCGAACTCTCCTCGATGTATTACCGTCGCTACCGCAAAGAATCGTCGTATGAGTTTGTCGACCTGAAATTCGATACAATAATGGATGCACTTTCCCTGCCGCATCTCGGGAAGCATGATGCGCTCAACGATGCGATCATGTCGGCACTGATCTATCTCAAACTCCAGACGATGCCGGAGTATAAGGGAGCGTATGGATGAGACCAGTATTATTGGAACGGATAAAACCTTTCTGTCCATTCATGGAGGCAGGGCTTCAGCCCTGCACTGCGGGACTGAAGCCCTGCCTCCTGACAGGGAAAAATGAGAGCAGTATGAAATTAGAGCTGGGAGGAGCTGCGGCTCAGCCTTGTTGTAATTTCATTCAAAAGGAGACACAATGACCGACCAAATCTTTTATCCCCACAAGGAGCTTTTTCCGAACTCCCCGATCCGGAATATGTGCGAGTACGACGAGCTCGTGGAGAAGTTTGAGAACGACTACGAAGGCACTTGGGAAGCGTTTGCCCGGGAGAAAATCGACTGGTACAAGCCGTTTGACCGCGTACTCAACGAAGATGATGCACCATTTTATAAGTGGTTCGAGGGGGGTGAGCTCAACGTCGCTTATCAATGCGTCGGACGCCATCTTGCCACTCGCAAAAACAAAGCCGCGATCATCTTCGAGGGGGACAACGGCGACCAGCGTATCCTCACCTATCGTGAGCTTTACTACGAGGTCAACAAGATGGCCAACCTTTTCCGCAATCAGTTTGACATCAAGAAGGGTGACCGGGTCGTCCTCTATATGCCGATGATCCCCGAGGCGGCTATTGCGATGCTGGCATGTGCAAAACTCGGCGCGATCCACTCGGTGGTCTTCGGCGGCTTCTCGGCCGAAGCGTTACGGGATCGGATCATCGATGCCGAAGCCAAACTGGTGGTCACCGCTGATGGCGCTTTCCGTAAGGGCAAGCCCTACATGCTCAAGCCCATCGTCGACAAAGCCCTTGAGAGTGGCTGCGAGAGTGTCCAAGCTGTCTGCGTCGTCGAGCGCAACGGCGAGGAGATCCACTGGGAGCCGGGACGCGACTACTCCTACAATGAGCTGATCAAAAACGAATCGGTACAGTGTGAGCCTGAAATCGTCGAGGCTGAGCACCCGCTCTTCCTCCTCTACACGTCGGGAAGCACTGGCAAACCCAAGGGTGTCCAGCACAGCACTGCTGGGTACATCCTCTGGGCACAGATGACGATGGAGTGGGTGTTTGACGTGCAGGATAATGATACCTTCTGGTGTACCGCCGATGTAGGCTGGATCACCGGACATACGTACATCGTCTACGGCCCGCTTGCGGCGGGTGCCACGACGGTAATGTTCGAAGGAGTGATGACCTTCCCCGATGCTGGACGGGCATGGAAGATGGTCGAAGAGTACCAGATCAATCAGTTCTACACCGCCCCCACCGCGATCCGTCTGCTCCACAAAATGGGGCAGGATGAGCCGGCCAAATACGATCTCAGCAGCCTGAGAGTTCTGGGAACCGTCGGTGAGCCGATCGATCCTCCGGCTTGGAAATGGTACTACGAAGCGGTCGGGGGCAGTCGCTGCTCGATCGTCGATACGTGGTGGCAGACTGAGACTGGCGGACACATGATCAGCCCACTGCCCGCTGCCACCCCGGTCAAGCCAGCGTGCGCCACCTTCCCGCTGCCGGGCATCAAAGCCGAGGTGATCAACCCCGACGGCTCCAAACCCGAAGTGGGCGAGCAGGGGCTCATGTGCATCACCAAACCTTGGCCGAGCATGATCCGCACCATTTGGGGCGATCCAGAGCGCTTCAAAAAATCCTACTTCGGTGATGCAGTCAAAGATGGCAAACCGGTCTACTTCTCGGGAGACGGTGCGATTGTTGATGAAGACGGCTACATCACCATCACCGGCCGTACCGATGATGTTATCAACGTCTCCGGCCACCGCATGGGCACTGCCGAAGTGGAATCAGCAATCAAGAAGCATCCCAACGTCGCCGCCGTCGCTGTCGTGGGCAAACCGCATGAGATCAAAGGGGAGGGGATCTTCGCCTATGTCGTCCTCAAAGAAGTCCCCGTCGACAAGCGCGATGAGACCGCCGAAGATCTCGAAATGGTCAAGGAGATCAACGCCATCATCAAGCAGGAGATCGGAGCCATTGCCATGTGCGACGCCATAGCCTTCGTCCCCGATCTCCCCAAAACCCGCTCTGGCAAAGTGATGCGCCGCCTCCTGCGGGCGATTGCTAAAGGGGATACAATCACGCAAGATACATCGACGCTTGAAAATCCGGCTATTGTTGGAGAGATTGAGGCGATTGTTTCTGGGGGCTAAAAGTAGGGTTGGCTTCAGCCGACCTAGCATGCCATGCGGTGCCAAGGGGATGCGGCTTCAGCCGCATTGTGGGACTGAAGTCCCAGCCCCATTTGAAGCAATATTCCTCCGCGTAGGGTGTGCAACAGCACACCAAAATCGCAACGCAAAATATTTCCGAAATATTATCATCGGAAGGTGCGCAATTGCGCACCCCACGCGATACAATTATGACTGGTTCCATATCGGGAGAGACTGTGAAAGAATTTGCTCTTTTAAGGAGTAGGGACTTCAGTCCCGTATAATGAATCCCCATAAAATAGCGCCATTTTAACGGGGCTAAAGCCCCTACTCCAAAATCCCTGAGTTCTTTCACAATCTCGCGGGAGATATGGAGCCAGAAGAGAAGACAATGAGATGTGCGGCTTCAGCCGCATTGGTGGGACTGAAGTCCCAGCCCCATAAGAAGTTACGCGTGCTGCTTATGCACCCCATATTCCTTATCCACTATCCCTGATCCGATCATCGAGAGAACAACATACGCAGCAAAGAAGTAGATCGCCATGTGGATATCAGCCGTGGTCATGTCTTCGGTATTTAGCGACATGGTAGCCAGCAAGATCGCCATGACGAAGACATCCGCCATCGACCATTTTCCGATCTTCTCGATGATCCCTGCATCGGTCTTTTTGGCGACTGCGACAAAGAGGGCGAGGGTCTTGACGATGGGGATAAGGACGCTGAAAATGATCACCATGATCGCGACGACGTAGTGGGCATGATCCCAAAGGTGCTCCATCGTCGACCAGATCCCCCGGGACTGGAAGATAAACGTCGTGTGACCAAATACGGGTAGATCTT